>JBKBVC010000106.1:0-6478 GCA_046289805.1 Tabrizicola sp. | reverse complement strand
CTTGGGAGGGGCGCCGAATGACCGATACCGAACCATATCCGCACCTCGTGATTCCGGAGACGCTCGCCGCCGGCCCCGGCCCGGGCAATACCGACGCGCGGGTGCTGGCCGCCTTCGCCAATGCCGGGCTCTCGGACCACATGCAGGCCGACGTGCTGCGCGGGATGATCGAATGCAAGCACATGCTGCGCCAGGTCTGGGGCACCGCGAACACCTACACCTTCGGCGTCGCCGGCACGGGGTGGAGCGGGCTGGACGCGCTCTTCTCGGCCATCCTGCCGGGCGACAGGGTGGTCTGTTTCGTCAACGGCACGTTCAGCGGCATCGACGCGCTGACCGTTCGCACCAAGGCCGCCAGCCGCGAGGATCTGAAAGCCAACGCGCTGGACCCGAGGCCTGCGAACGTCACGGTGATCCAGATCCCGCACGGCCAGTCGGTCACGGCCGAGATCATCGAGCGTGCGCTCTCAGAACACAAGCCGATGTGGGCCGTGATGGCACATTGGGAAACCGGTTCGGGCCGCGTCAACGACCTGAAGGGCTTTTCCGACGCCTGCCTGCGACACGACGTGATGGGGCTGGTCGATGCGGTCTCCTCGCTCGGGGTCGCGGACTTCGCCATCGACGACTTCCCCGGCGTGGTGGGCTGGGCCTCCTGCCCGCAGAAGGGCGTGCTCTGCCTGCCGCTGACCTATGCCCCGGTCAGCTTCACAGACCGCTACATCGCCCACCTGCGCGAGAACGGCTGCTACACCTTCGTCCACAACCCGATCTTCGAGGCCCGCCACTGGGGCATCGTCGATGGCAAGGACGTGCCGGCGGGCACCTACCATCGCACCCATTCCGCCTATGCCGTCGCCGCCTTCCACGAAGCGCTGCGGATCAACCTCCGGCAAGGTCGCGCCCGGAAGGCCGCCGACTACGCCCGGCACGAGGCTGCCTTGCGTGCCGCCGTCACGGCGCTGGGGTGCGAAGTCACGTCCAACATGACCAGCCTTGTCGTCCTGAACCTGCCGTCCTCGCTGGCGGGCCGCGAGAAGGAACTGGTCGCCAATGCCCGTGCCAAGGGCTTCGGCATCTGGCCGACGCTGTCGGAACCGGTTCAGGTCCGCATCGGCATCCTGAACCAGCTCAGCGAAGCCGCGATCACCGACATCGTCGTGCGCTTCGCCGCCGAGATGAACGCGATGGGCGCGAATGTGGATCTGGATCTGGCGCTTGCCGCGCTGCAACCCCACTTCGCATCCGCCATCGCTGCCGAATGACGGGAGGAAGACATGGACATCCACGAATACCAGGCCAAGGAAATCCTTGCCAGATTCGGCGTCACCGTGCCCGCCGGCGCGCTGGCCTACAGCCCCGAACAGGCCGCCTACCGGGCGCGCGAGCTGGGGGGCGACCGTTGGGTCGTCAAGGCCCAGGTCCACGCCGGGGGCCGCGGCAAGGCAGGGGGCGTCCGGCTCTGCGCGTCGGAAAGCGAGATCCACGAGGCAAGCGAGGCCATGTTCGGCCAGAAGATCGTCACGCACCAGACCGGCCCCGAGGGCAAGGGCATCTACCGCGTCTATGTCGAGCAGGCCGTTGATTTCGATCGCGAAATCTACCTCGGCTTCGTGCTGGACCGTTCGTCGCAGCGGGTGATGATCGTGGCCTCTTCGGAAGGCGGGATGGAGATCGAGGACATCTCCGCCTCGCGCCCCGACACGATCGTGCGCTCCTCGATCGAACCTGCCGTGGGCCTTCAGGAATTCCAGGCCCGCGAGATCGCCTTCAAGCTGGGCATCCCCGCCGCGCTGACGCAAGCGATGGTGCGCACGCTGCAAGGCTGCTACCGCGCCTTCCGCGATCTCGACGCCACGATGGTGGAAATCAACCCGCTGGTCGTCACCGCCGACAACCGCCTCCTCGCGCTCGACGCGAAGATGACCTTCGACACCAACGCGCTCTTCCGCCACCCGCAGATCGCCGAACTGCGCGACAAGTCCCAGGAAGACCCGCGCGAAAGCCGTGCGGCCGACCGCGGGCTCAACTACATCGGCCTCAAGGGCAACATCGGCTGCATCGTGAACGGCGCGGGCCTTGCGATGGCGACGATGGACACGATCAAGCTGGCCGGGGGCGAACCCGCCAACTTTCTTGACATCGGTGGTGGAGCGACGCCCGAACGGGTGGCCAAGGCCTTCCGCCTGGTGATGTCCGACAAGAACGTGCAGGCGGTGCTGGTCAACATCTTCGCCGGCATCAACCGCTGCGACTGGGTGGCCGAGGGCGTCGTGCAGGCGCTGAAGGCGGAGCCCGTGGACGTGCCCGTCATCGTCCGCCTCGCGGGCACCAATGTCGAGGAAGGCCAGAGGATCCTCGCGCAGTCCGGCCTGCCGATCATCCGTGCGGGCACGCTGATGGAGGCCGCCGAACGCGCCGTGATCGCCTGGAAGAACGACCGCAAGCACCTGATGAGGGCCGTCTGATGAGCATCCTTCTCGACCGTTCCAGCCGCGTCGTCGTGCAGGGCATCACCGGCCGCATGGCGCAATTCCACACCAGGGAAATGCTCGATTACGGCACCAACGTCGTCGCGGGCGTGGTCCCAGGCAAGGGTGGCGAAACCGTCATGGGCATCCCCGTGTTCAATACGATGAAAGAGGCCGCCGCCGCCACCGGCTGCGACACCTCCCTCGTCTTCGTGCCGCCCCCCTTTGCGGCCGACAGCATCATGGAAGCCGCCGACGGGGGCATCCGCTATTGCGTCTGCATCACCGACGGCATCCCGGCGCAGGACATGATCCGGGTCAAACGCTACATGCTGCGCTACCCCCGCGAGCGGCGCATGGTCCTCACGGGCCCGAACTGCGCCGGCACGATCAGCCCCGGCAAGGCGCTGCTCGGCATCATGCCGGGCCACATCTACCTGCCCGGCAACGTGGGCATCGTCAGCCGCTCCGGCACCCTGGGCTACGAGGCCGCCCAGCAGCTGAAGGACCGCGGCATCGGCGTCTCGACCAGCGTTGGCATCGGTGGCGACCCGATCAACGGCTCGTCCTTCCGCGACATCCTCGAACGGTTCGAGGCCGACCCCGACACCCACGTCGTCTGCATGATCGGCGAGATCGGCGGCCCGCAGGAAGCCGAAGCCGCCGCATACATCCAGAACCACATGACCAAGCCGGTCATTGCCTATATCGCGGGCCTGACCGCGCCCAAGGGCCGCACCATGGGCCATGCGGGCGCGATCATTTCGGCCTTCGGGGAAAGCGCGTCGGAAAAGGTGGAGATTCTCACCGCCGCCGGCGTTACCGTCGCCGAGAACCCGAGCCTGATCGGCGAAACCGTGGCCCAGGTCATGGCCAGGCGCGCCGCTTGATAGGGGTGGGGAGGATGAACAAGCCCAAGGTCCTGGTTACAAGGCGCTGGCCGCAGGCGGTGGAGGCGCGGCTGGCCGCGAACTTCGATGTCGATCTCAACCCGGCGGACAAGCCACTGACCGAGGCCGATCTCCGCGAGGCCATGACTCGCTATGACGCCATTCTCCCCACCGTCACCGACAGGCTGCCTGCCGCGGTCTTCGAGGCAGCTACCCCTCGCACCCGCCTTCTGGCGAATTACGGCGTGGGCTTCTCCCACATCGACACCCAGGCCGCCAGGGCGCGTGGCATCGCCGTGACCAACACGCCCGATGTCCTGTCGGAATGCACCGCCGACATCGCGATGACGCTGATGCTGATGGTCGCCCGCCGCGCCGGCGAAGGCGAGCGGGAACTGCGCGAGGGCCGCTGGACCGGCTGGCGCCCGACCCATCTGATCGGCACCAAGGTCTCGGGCGCGACGCTGGGCATCATCGGCTTCGGACGCATCGGACAGGCCATGGCGCAGCGCGCGCATTTCGGCTTCGGCATGAAGATCCTGGTGCAGAACCGCTCTCCGGTCGCCCCCGAGGTGCTGGCGCGCTACAACGCGGTCCAGGTCCCCACGATCGAGGACCTTCTGCCGCAATGCGATTTCGTCTCGCTCCACTGCCCCGGTGGGGCGGCGAACCGCCACCTCATCAACGCCCGCCGGCTGGATCTGATGAAGCCCACGGCCTTCCTCATCAACACCGCCCGCGGCGAGGTGGTGGACGAACACGCGCTGGCCCAGTCGCTCTGGTTCGGCACCATCGCCGGCGCGGGCCTGGACGTGTTCGAACGCGAACCGGCCATTCCCGAGGCACTTCTGCATGCCGACAATCTGGTCCTGCTGCCGCATCTCGGCTCGGCCACGCGCGAGACGCGCGAGGCGATGGGCTTCCGCGTGCTGGAGAACCTGACCGCCTTCTTCGAGGGCCGCGAGCCGCAGGACCGAGTCGCCTGACCGGGAAAATGGTAGGCCCGGAGGGACTCGAACCCCCAACCAAGGCGTTATGAGCGCCCTGCTCTGACCGATTGAGCTACAGGCCCGTAGCGGTTTCTGCCTAGCAGAACCGGACGGGCGGTCAAGCGGGGGCGCGTTGCACCCCTGCGGGCAATCGTCTATGCGGGCCGCAGGATCGATTCCGCGTGAAGGGGCAGGCAGATGACCACGGGCCACAACGGACTGACCTATGCCGATGCCGGCGTGGACATCGACGCGGGCAATGCGCTGGTGGACCGGATCAAGCCCGCCGCGAAGGCCACGAACCGGCCCGGCACGATGGGCGGCCTCGGCGGTTTCGGCGCGCTCTTCGACCTCAAGGCCGCGGGCTACCGGGACCCGATCCTTGTGGCCGCGACCGATGGCGTGGGCACCAAGCTGCGCATCGCCATTGACACCGGCCATGTCGATACGATCGGCGTGGACCTGGTGGCCATGTGCGTCAACGACCTTGTCTGCCAGGGGGCGGAACCGCTGTTCTTCCTTGACTATTTCGCCACCGGCAAGCTCGATGTCGATCAGGCCGCCCGCATCATCGAGGGCATCGCCAGGGGCTGCGCCGATTCCGGCTGCGCGCTGATCGGCGGCGAGACGGCCGAGATGCCGGGCATGTATCACAAGGGCGACTTCGACCTTGCCGGCTTCGCCGTCGGCGCGATGGAGCGCGGGCAGGATCTGCCGCGCGGGGTGGGCAAGGGCGATGTGCTCCTGGGCCTCGGCTCCTCGGGCGTCCATTCCAACGGCTACAGCTTCGTGCGCAAGGTGGTGGAGCTGTCGGGCCTCGGCTGGGATGCGCCCTCGCCCTTCTCGGACGGCAGTCTCGGCGCGGCGCTGCTGACGCCGACCCGGCTTTACGTCCGGCAGGTGCTGGCCGCCATCCGTGCCGGCGGGGTGCATGGCCTCGCCCATATCACCGGCGGCGGCCTGACGGAGAACCCGCCGCGCATCCTGCCCGAGGGGCTGGCCTGCGAGATCGACCTGGGCGCCTGGACCCTGCCGCCGGTCTTCCGGTGGCTGGCCACTACCGCGAACATGGCAGAGCCGGAACTGCTCAAGACCTTCAACTGCGGCATCGGCATGATCCTTGTCGTCGCCGAGGACCGGGCCGAGGCGCTCAGCGCGCTGTTGCAGGCCGAGGGCGAGGCGGTGACGCGTCTTGGCCGCATCGTGGAAGGGCAGGGGGTCATCTACCGGGGCCGGCTGTTGTGACGCGCGTTGCCATCCTGATTTCCGGGGGTGGCTCGAACATGCTGGCCCTGGTCAGGGACATGCGGCAGGGCGGCTATGCCGAGCCCGTCCTCGTCGCCGCGAACGATCCGCAGGCGGGGGGCCTTGCCAAGGCCGCGGCACTGGGCATCCCGACCGCCGCCGTCGATCACCGCCCCTTCGGCCGCGACCGCGAGGGCTTCGAGGCCGCGCTTGCCGCCCAGATCGACGCGGCAAAGCCGGACATCCTGTGCCTTGCGGGCTTCATGCGCATCCTGACGCCCGGCTTCATCGCCCGCTACGAGGGGCGGATGCTGAACATCCATCCCTCGCTTCTGCCCAGGTATCCCGGCCTGCACACCCACGCCCGCGCGCTTGCCGCCGGCGACCGCCAGGCCGGCTGCACCGTGCACGAAGTCACCGCCGACCTCGACGCCGGCCCGATCCTCGGCCAGGCGCGCGTGCCGATCCTGCCCGGCGACACCGAGGCCACGCTTGCCGCCCGCGTGCTGGACAAGGAGCACCGCCTCTACCCCGCGGTCCTGCGCCGCTTTGTCCAGGGCGACCGGACCCTGGTCCAGCTGGACTGACCTATCCCGACCGGGGCCCGTCCGGCCGCGTCAGGATGAAGGCGCAGCCCGCCGCGATCAGGAGACCCTGCGCCAGCAGGATCTTCCAGCCCAATTCCAGGATCAACGAGAGCGCGAACACCGCCGCCATGCTGCCTACAGCCAGCCGCTTGGCCGGGCGCGAGATGGCGCCGTGTTCCTCCCAGTTGCGGATCGGCGGGCCGATGGTCGGATGTGCCAGCAGCCAGCGATGCAGCCGGGGCGAGGACTTGGCGAATGATCCGGCCGCGAGCAGCAGGAAGGGCGTCGTCGGCAGC
>JBKBVC010000105.1:0-6482 GCA_046289805.1 Tabrizicola sp. | reverse complement strand
CAGGACCTCGTCGTCGGGATGGGCCATCACGATGGCCAGCCCGTCCAGAATGTCGTCCCCGTCCATCATCGCGCGGTCTTCTCGTCGCCGCGGGCGTAGATGTCCTCGTAGCGGATGATGTCGTCCTCACCCAGATACGCGCCGGTCTGCACCTCGATCAGCACCACCGGCACCTTGCCGGGATTGGCCAGCCGGTGAATCGCGCCCAGCGGCACATAGACCGACTGGTTCTCGGTCAGAAGCTTCACCTCCTCGCCCACCGTCACCTGCGCGGTGCCCGAAACGACGATCCAGTGCTCCGCCCGGTGGACATGGCTTTGCAGGCTGAGCGCCGCGCCGGGCTTGACCACGATGCGCTTGACCTGGAACCGGTCGGCCAGCGCGAGGGTCTCGAACCAGCCCCAGGGCCGGTGGTCGCGCGGAAAGACCTCGGCCTGCCGGACCGAGCGCGCCCTGAGCTGCGCCACCGCCGTCTTGACATCCTGGCTCCGCGCGCGATCGGCCACCAGAACCGCATCGGGCATGGCCACCACCACCAGATCCTTTAGGCCGATGCCCACGACGTGCTGGCCCTCGACCTCGGACCGCAGGAGGCTGCCTTCGCAATCCATCGCCGTGACGGCGCCCTGCGTCACCGCTCCGCCGGCCGCGCCGGCGGTCTCGCGCCAGACCGCGTTCCAGTCGCCCAGGTCGGACCAGGCCGTGCCGAGGGGGACGACCTCGATGTTGGCGGCCTGCTCCATCACCGCGTAATCGACCGAGATGTCCCGGACGCCCGCCCAGGGCCCCTCTGCCAGGCGCAGGAATTCCAGGTCGCTCCGCGCCCCGCGCACAGCCTCGGCCACCGGGGCCACCAGATCGGGCGCATGGGCCTCGAAGGCCGCCACCAGGGCCTTCGCCTGGACCAGGAAGATGCCCGCATTCCACAGGTACCGCCCCTCGGCCAGCATGGCCTGCGCCTTGTCCAGCGGCGGCTTCTCGACAAAGCGTGCCACCTTTTGCGCCTGGCCATCGACCGGGGCCGTTGCCAGTTCGATCCAGCCATATCCGGTCTCCGGCCGGTCGGGACGGATACCGAAGGTCACGATCTGCCCCGCCTCGGCCCGAGGCACCCCGGCCGCGACGGCGGCGCGGAAGGCATCGCCATCCGGGATGCTGTGGTCGGTCGGCATGACCAGCATCAGCGCCTCGGGGTGATCGGCCAGCAGATGCAGGGCCGCGGCCAGGATCGCCGGGCCGGTGTTCCTGGCCGCGGGCTCGATCAGGATCGCGGCGGGGCGGATGCCTTCTGCCGCCAGCTGCTCGGCCACGATGAAGCGGAAATCGGAATTGGTCAGGACCAGTGGCGCTGCCACGCCCTCCGCACCCCGCATCCGTCCGGCCGCTGCCTGGAACAGCGTGCCCTGCCCGGTCAGCGGCACGAACTGCTTGGGGAAACTCTTGCGCGACACGGGCCAGAGACGGGTGCCCGACCCGCCGCACAGTAGAACCGGAAAGATTTCGGACATGCGCAGAATTGACTCCAGACCAATAGGCTTCCCGAGGCCGGGACCATCCTGACTGTGTTGCCGCCAGACTTGGCCAAATCAAGTCTGGAATCGGGCAAGATGCACATCAATCGTCTGCGGAGGGCAAGGCCCGCCTTCCCCTCGCCGCCCGCCCGCCCTATAAGGCCCGCGTCGCAAGGAGTGCCCAGATGCGCGAAGCCACCGTCACCCGCACCACCGCCGAGACCGCGATCTCGGTCACCGTCAATCTGGACGGCACGGGCCGGTCCGACTGCCAGACCGGCGTCGGTTTCTTCGACCACATGCTGGACCAGCTCGCGCGGCACAGCCTGATCGACCTGACGGTGCGGGCAAAGGGCGACCTGCACATCGACGACCACCACACGGTCGAGGACGTGGGCATCGCGCTCGGCCAGGCGCTGGCGAAGGCCCTGGGCGACAAGCGCGGCATCCGCCGCTACGGCCACTTCCGCTTGGCGATGGACGATGCGCAGATCGCCTGCGCGCTGGATCTGTCGGCGCGGCCTTACCTCGTCTGGACCGTCGATTTCCCGACGCCGAAGGTCGGCACCTTCGACACGGAACTCGTGCGCGAATTCTTCCAGGCGCTGGCCACACATGGTGGCATCACCCTGCATGTGGACAAGCTGCACGGGCTGAACAGCCACCACATTGCCGAGGCCGCCTTCAAGGCCGTCGCCCGCGCCCTGCGCCAGGCGGTGGAGCCAGACCCACGGCTTGGCGACGCACTTCCCTCCACGAAAGGCGCACTTTGACGGCAGGGCCAGGAGTCTTCGCCGAAGGATCCTGGCTCGCCCGGAGAAACCCATGCCCCTGACCGTCCTCGTCGACTACGATTCCGGCAACCTGCATTCGGCCGAGAAGGCCTTCCAGCGCATGGCGGCCGAGACGGGCGGCGGCGATGTCCTTGTCACCTCCCGCCCCGAGGACGTGGCCCGCGCCGACCGCATCGTGCTGCCCGGCGACGGCGCCTTTCCGGCCTGCCGGGCGGCGCTTGGCAGCCATGGCGGGCTGTTCGAGGCCATCGAGGAGGCTGTCCTGCGCAAGGCCCGCCCCTTCATCGGCATCTGCGTCGGCATGCAGATGCTGGCCTCGCGCGGGCACGAATACCGCCTGACCGAAGGCTTCGGCTGGATCCCCGGCGACGTGGTGAAGATCGACCCCGCCGACCGTTCGCTCAAGGTGCCGCACATGGGCTGGAACGATCTGGTGGTGGAACGCCCGCACCCGGTGCTGGACGGCATCGCCACGGGCGACCACGCCTATTTCGTCCACTCCTACCACTTCCGCGTCGCCGATCCGGCGCACCGGCTGGCCTTCTGCGGTTACGGCGGGCCGATCACCGCGATCGTCGGCCGCGACACCATCGTCGGCACCCAGTTCCACCCCGAGAAGTCACAGGCGCCCGGCCTGCGCCTGATCGCCAACTTCCTGCGCTGGCGGCCCTAGGGGCCGACCGGCAGCCTGCGGCGCAGGACCCTTCCGTCGATCACTGCAAGGCCCGCCAGGATCAGCGCAAGCCCGGCGAGATGCGCAGGCGCCAGCCGTTCGTCCAGGACCAGCCAGCCCAGGAGGCTGGCGCTGACCGGGATCAGGAAGGTGACCAGCGACAGGTTCGTTGCCCCGGCGCGGGCCAGCAGCCGGAAATAGATCAGATAGGCTAGCGCCGTGGACAGCCCGGCCAGCGCGACCACCGCCAGCACCGGCCCGCGCCCCGGCCAGCCCAGCGTCCAGGGCGCATCCGCCACCAGCCAGACCGGAATTAGCAGCAGACTGCTGGCCGCAACCTGTCCGAAGGCGGTGGCCGGCGACGAAACACCCATGGCGCGGAACCGGCGGCCCCAGACCCCGGCAATGCCATAGGACAGCGCGGCCGCCAGACAGGCCAGCATGGCCGGCGCCGCTCCGGCAAGGCCCTCTCCGGCCAGCATGACGACGACCCCGGCAAAACCGAGTCCGATCCCGGCGGCCTTCGCCGCAGTGATCCGCTCGTCCCGCGTTGCCAGATGCGCCACGACAAGGGTGAACATGGGCGTCGTCGCGTTCAGGACCGAGGCCAGTGCGCCGGTGATCTGCCCCTGGGCCGTCACCAGCAGACTGAAGGGCAGCGCGTTGTTGAACAGCCCCATCACCAGAAGCCCCGGCCAGGCGCGCTGCGGCGGCCAGACTTCCCGGGTGACGGCCAGCACCAGACCCAGGATCAGCGCCGCCAGCGCCACCCGCACCCAGACGATGGTCAGCACCGGCAGTCCGGTCAGCGCGATCTCGGCGAACAGGAAGGATCCGCCCCAGAGCAGGGAAAGGATCGCAAGCAGCTGCCAGTCATTCCGGGTCATCGCGGGCACCTCCGCTTCCCGGTCTAGCCGGGGCGCGGGGCCCGCACGACCCGGACCTTGCGCTTAGTTCACCCGCTTCCAGGTTCCCCCGTCGCGGCAGATGCCCAGCACGCAGCCGCGCACCGTCAGGCTGTTGCCCTTCAGCGTCATTTCGCCGTTGTAGGTCTTGTCGCGGTCGGGCGACCAGATCTTGCCGTCGTCATACAGCCCGTCCGGATAGGCCACCATGTCCCAGACGATGCGCTTGCCGATGTTGGGGCTGGCGATCTCCTTGCCCGAGCTGTCGAAGGCCTTGACCAGCGTGCCGCAGAAGGCTGGACCGCAGGGCTTGATCTGGACATGGCCATAGTTGCCGTTGTCGTCCTTGCGGGTCTGCCAGGTGCCCTCGACCGGATCGGCCAGCGCCGCCCCACCGATGACCGCCAGCGCGGCGGCAAATGCGAAAATCCTCATGGGTGTCCTCCTCACGCACTCCCTGCGGGCGAGATTGCCGCAGCCGCCGCACCGATCAAGCGTGACGTAGGGTCGCTTTTGCCGCCTTTTCATTCCGCGCGCCCCGTGCCAAAGACCCGCCGACCAGCGACGGAGCCCGCGATGATCCTCTACCCCGCGATCGACCTGAAGGATGGCCAGTGCGTCCGCCTCCTGCGCGGCGAGATGGAGGCCGCCACCGTCTTCGGCGACGACCCCGCCGCACAGGCGCTGAAGTTCCAGGCCGCGGGCTGCGAATGGCTGCATCTGGTGGACCTGAACGGCGCCTTCGCGGGCCGGCCGGTGAACGGAGCGGCGGTCGAAGCGATCCTGAGGGCCGTGAATATCCCCGCCCAGCTTGGCGGCGGTATCCGCGACATGGCCACCATCGCGATGTGGCTGGACAGGGGCCTGGCCCGCGTGATCCTCGGCACCGTGGCGGTGGAAAACCCCGCGCTGGTGCGTGAGGCCGCGAAGGCCTTCCCCGGCCGGGTCGCCGTCGGCATCGACGCCCGCAAGGGCCGCGTCGCCACCAAGGGCTGGGCCACGGAAACCGACGTCATGGCCACCGACCTTGCCCGCAGCTTCGAGGATGCGGGCGTGGCCGCGATCATCTACACCGACATCGACCGCGACGGCGCGATGCAGGGCCCGAACATCGAGGCGACCGAGGCGCTCGCCCGGGCCGTCGCGATTCCGGTCATCGCCAGCGGAGGCGTCAGCCGGATGGAGGACCTCATCGCGCTGCGCGACACCGGCGTCATCGCCGGCGCCATTTCCGGCCGCGCGCTCTATGACGGGGCGATCGACCTGGCCCAGGCGCTGGCGGCGCTGAAGGGCTGAGGCGCCTACCGCCTCAGTCCCAGGGGCGCGGCCCCTCCAGCGGCATCTGGCCGAAAACATTCTCCCGGTGCCATTTCAGGTTCTGCGGATGCGGTCGGGCGCGCGGATCGGCCGGCAAGACCAGCTTGCCTGAAGGAACGATCAGCCGGTCCGAGACATCGCGTGGCACCTTGTTGTGCGAAACGAGGATCGAGTGATCGTCGGCCACCGACAGAAGGCCCCGGTCGAACATCCAGTGCAGCGTGCCCGACAGGGCCAGCCCGTTCCAGACCGCATCGCTGCCCTGATGCGCCACCGGCCGGATATGCGCTGCGTTGACCTCGGGACGTCCGCCGCCATTCCTCAGCCGCAGGCCGGACATCGCGCAGCGGTAGTCATATGCCTCGCGCACCTTCCGCCGGAAGGCCACGTCGCGGTAGGGCCGGCTGATCAGTTGCTCGATCACCGGGCGCTGGAAGGCTGACTGTGGCTCTGCCATCCCCGGGGGCCGCGGATCATAGCGGCGGGCCTCGATCGCCTCCAGATCGGCCGGCAGGCCGGTGCGGACGATTTCGGCGAACTCCCCCTCCGGCAGACGACGCACCGCCAGTTGCTGCGCGCCGCCCGCTATCGGGTTGCCATCCACCGAGGCGAGGGCGGACTCGTAGGGCCGCCCGTCGCGCAGGCGCGGCACGTCGCGGTCGAACTCCAAATAGCTGCCCGGCTCGATCAAGGCGAGGAACCGGCCCTCGGCCCCCGGTTTTGGGATCACCTGTTCGATCCTTGCCACCGCGAAATAGCCGCGCGCGCCGGCCTTCACCGGCTCGTAATAGACCGCCCAGTCACCCACGCCCTGCTCTACCGTCGCCAGATAGCGACGCGGAAAGTCATAGACCCGGTCCGGCACGTCCTCGTAGATCGAATCCGGCCTGTGCAAAAGAACCAGCTTTGTCATGCGTCCAGGAAAGCAGGATGCCGGATCTGCGCAAGTCCGTTTGCAAGGCAATCGTCCACGGGCGGCGGCGCAGGAGGCGCAAGAGCATTAACCAACAGGTTTCCAAATCCCTAACGCCCACAACCAACTCATTGATTCCATTTCGGATTCCTGAAATGTCCACCGTGGACAGTCTCCCGTTCAAACCCGCTTGCTTTTCCGCCCCGCCCGCGCCATTCCTGCCTCCATGCTCAAGACCCGCATCATCCCCTGCCTCGACGTGGCCGACGGCCGCGTGGTGAAGGGCGTGAACTTCGTGGATCTGGTCGATGCCGGCGACCCGGTCGAGGCCGCCAAGGCCTACGATGCCGCCGGGGCGGACGAGCTCTG
>JBKBVC010000104.1:0-6539 GCA_046289805.1 Tabrizicola sp. | reverse complement strand
CGCGCACGTCTTCAGGCAGCCCTTCCCAGAACTGCTTGTTCACGATCACGGCGTAGCCGAGATAGCCATGGTTGGAGATCGTCGCGTGTTTCTGCACCTCGTTCATCTTCTGGGTGTACATGTTCGACGGCGGATTCTCGGTTCCGTCGACGACACCCGTCTGCAGCGCCTGATAGACCTCGGAGAAGGCCATGACCTGCGGCACCGCTCCCAGCGCGTTCATTTGCGCCTCAAGCACCTTCGAGGACTGGATCCGCATCTTCAGCCCGAGGAAATCGTCCGGTGTGACCAGCGGGCGGTTGGCCGACATGATCTTGAAGCCATTGTCCCAGAAGGCGAGGCCCTTGATGCCCTTGTCCTCGAGCTTCGCCAGAAGCCGGGCGCCGACCTCGCCCTGCGTCACCGCCCGCAGCGCCTCGTAGGACGGGAAGATGAACGGCAGGTCGAAGACCTCGAAATCCTGCACACCGAGGGGGCCGAACTTCGCCAGCGAAGGGGCAAGCATCTGAACGGCGCCGAGCTGCAGGGCCTCGAGCTCTTCCTTGTCCTTGTAGAGCTGGCTGTTGGGATAGACTTCGACATCCACGGCGCCGTTGGTATAGGCCTCGGCCAGCTCCTCGAACTTGGCCGCCCCCTTGCCCTTGGGCGTATCGGGCGAGACGACGTGGCTGAACTTGATGACGATCTTGTCCTGCGCGACGGCCGGTGCGGCGGCAAGCGTCATGGCAAGGGCAGTGGCGCCCGCGAGGGCGGCAAAGATGCGACGGCTCAGCATGTGATTCTCCTCCTGTCTCCGCCCTTCACGGCGGATCGCTCTCCTTGATGCACGACGCGTCACGGATGCGCTATTGTGGCTATCCGCAATGGACAGTCGGACCCGGTGGATGTGAGATGCACCGAGTGTCCAGCCGGAAGCCAGAGGGAGGATCCGGACACGCTGCGCACCGCGCGAAAAACGCCCGCCCCGGAGGAGGGTGATGGCAACCCGGAGTTCTGGGTCACCGAAAGTCTTCGGGCGTCGGTTCGATGGGACGCGCTGTCGCTCGTGCCGCTGGTCGCCATCGTGGCGCTGGTTGCGCTGGTCGGCGCGCTCGTCTGGGTGGTCGGTCGTTCCGACGCCGAGCGCGCCCAGGCCAAGCTTGCGACCGATGCGCTCTGGGTCGAACAGACGCTGCGCTTCCAGATGTCCATCGACGAGGATCTGCTGGTCCGTCTTGCTCTCGATGCGGCCAGCGGTGTCGCGCTGGAGACCCAGAAGGCGCGGGCGCGGGTCCATGTCGCGGGCAATCCCGAAACCCTCGCCCTGCTCTGGTACGACGCGCGGGGGCAGTTCCTCGGGGCTGTGCCGGAAGGAAGCGCTCACGCGGGGGGGGCCGCACTGGCCCGGCAGATGCTGGCTTCTCCGGTGACCACGGCGCGGCCGGTCTACGGGTCTATCGCCGATGGTGTGGTGCCGATGGCGATGCGGGTGGCCACGCCGGACGGCGGGGTCATCGTCGCCGCGCTCTCGTTGCCGATCATGCTCGATCGCCACGTGCCGTGGTGGATCGCCGAGCAGTATGGCGTAAGCATCTTCGACAACGTGGGGGTGCTGGCGGCGCGCGCCCGTCGTCCCGTGGCGCAAGGTGCACCCCGTCACGAGATCAGCTTCGACCCGCCGCTGGCCGGGACGGTGCTGCAGATCACTGCCTACGACCGACCACCGGCCCCCGCAAACACCGCTCTTCTCGGGGCGATCGTCGCACTTGCGGCGTTCGCGATCCTCGCCCTACTGGTCGTGCAGCGAAATGCCCAGCACCGGCGCGTGGCCGAAGCGCGGTTGCGTGCTGAAACCGCCTTCCGGCAGGCCATGGAGGACAGTCTGACGGTCGGGCTGCGCGCCAAGGATCACGAAGGGCGGATCCTCTATGTCAACTCCGCGTTCTGCAGGCTTGTCGGCCTGCCAGCGGAGGCACTCGTCGGCCGCTCGCCGCCGATGCCTTACTGGTCGCCCGAGACACTCGACGAGACGCTGGCCCGCCAGCGCAGGCTTGCGACGGGGCCGGCGCAGCCGCAGAGCTTCGAAAGCCGCTTCCGGCGGTCCGACGGCAGCGAGATCGATGTTCAGGTCTACGAGGCACCTCTGATCGATGCGGTCGGACGGCATCAGGGGTGGATGGGATCGGTGATCGACATCACCGAGGCCAGGCGGGCGGCGCGATTGGCGCGGGCACAGGACGAAAGCCTCGCCCGAACTGGTCGCCTTGTCACGCTCGGGGAAATGGCCTCGACCCTCGCGCACGAACTCAACCAGCCGCTCGGCGCGATTGCCTCCTATGCCACCGGGGGGTTGAACCTCATCGAAACGGGCCGGGGTGATCCCGTCTTGCTGAAATCCGCCCTGGAGAAGACTGCAGCCCAGGCGCGGCGCGCCGGACTGATCATCCGCCGCATCCAGGACTTCGTGAAGAAGCGCGAGCCGCAATTGATACCACTCGATCTGTCCGAGGTGGCGAAGGACGCGATGGGCCTTCTCGCCGGCCCCGCACGGGAGATGAGGGTCCGCCTTCAGCTGCAGACTGCAAGGACCGACCTGCCGCCCGTCCTTGCCGATCGAATCCTTGTCGAACAGGTCCTGGTGAACCTGATCCGCAACGGCATGGAGGCGATGGCGGAAGGTCCGCGCAGCGGGGACCGGCTGACGATCCGCATCGCCGAGGAACCCGGCCGGCTCCGGCTCGACGTGATCGACCGCGGTCCGGGCATCCCGGCCGAACTCGCGCAAAGGCTTTATGATCCCTTCACCAGCACCAAGAGCCAGGGCATGGGCATGGGACTGAACATCTGCCGCTCGATCCTCGAGCTGCTGCGAGGCAGTCTTGGCCACGTCTCCAATCCGGAGGGGGGCATGATCTTCACCATTCGGCTGCCGCTGGCCTCGGCCACGATTCCGGCGGCCGATGATGCCGCTTTCGCGGGTGAGCGCTGATGAAGGATCCTGCCCCCATCTCCCCGCTTGCGGTCCATATCGTCGATGACGAGGACGTCCTGCGCGACAGCCTTGCCTTCCTTTTCGCCTCGCGCGGAATCGCGACCCGCTGCTGGGAATCGGGCGAGGCTTTCCTGGCGGCCTGGCCGCAGATCGACTGCGGCTGCATCATTCTCGATGTCCGCATGTCCGGGCTTTCGGGCCCGCAGGTGCATGACGCGCTGGTGCAGCGCGCGGGCGAGGTCTGCATCCTGCCCCCGGTCATCTTCCTGACCGGCCATGCCGACGTGCCGCTGGCGGTGCGCAGCCTCAAGGGCGGCGCCTACGACTTTCTGGAAAAGCCGTTCAACGACAATCAGATCGTGGACCTTGCGCTGCGCGCGATGGAGGCCTACCGCAGCCGGTCGCGCGAAATCGGCGGCCGGGCCGAGATCCGGGCGCGGCTGTCCAGTCTGTCTGCACGCGAGGCCGAAGTCATGGATCTGGTGCTGAAGGGCGAGATGAACAAGCAGATCGCGGATCACCTCGGCATATCGATGCGGACTGTCGAGGTTCACCGCGCCCGGATGCTGCAGAAGATGGGCGCGAAGAATTCTGTCGAACTTGCGCAGATCGTGGCGCGGCTTCCGGACGAAGGCCATCCCTAGGAACGAAACCTTCACCCTGAGCCACAGGGCCGGGCGGAACGCCGTGTGACGCAAAGGTGGCGCGCCGGGGGGCGGAAGAGGAACGTGCGCACCACAGGTCCGCCTGCAGGCCGGGCGTCCGGCGCTGCGGTCAGTTGGTCGCGGATGGGTGGAAGACGGGTATCAGGCGCAGGGCGCCGCCCCTCTGCCCGATCTGGCCGCCAACCTCAGCAAGACGTCATGTGGATTGGTGGAGCCAAGGGGAGTCGAACCCCTGACCTCTTGAATGCCATTCAAGCGCTCTCCCAACTGAGCTATGGCCCCACCGGAGGTCCGGGCGAGGGATCTGGCCTCCGCCCGCGTGAGGGGCGATATAGGCAAGGCTGCCGGGGGGCGCAAGCGAAAAGTGGGGGGGCGGCCGGGCTCAGGACGGTGCCCGTCCGGCGGCCCCGCCAAGGCCGCCATGAAAAGCGAAACGGGCGCGGCAGGACCCGCGCCCGTGATGGCCTTCGACTGCTGCGATTGGCTCAGACCTCGTCGTCGCCCCCTGAGACATCGGCGATCTCGTCGAGCGAGACCTCGTCGTCCTCGACATCCTCGAGAAGGTCATCATCCAGCTCGTCATCGCCGGAATCCGAATCGAGTTCGTCCTCGGCCAGATCCTCGATGTCAAGATCGTCATCCTTCACCGAGGTCTTGTCGCTGATCATCATGCGGCCGCGGCCTGCGAGCAGGCTCTCGACGGTGAAGCTGTGACCACATTCCGGGCAGGTCATCGGGTCGCGCCCGAGGTCGTAGAAACGGCTGGCGCAATGCGGGCAGAGGCGCTTGACGCCCCATTCGTCCTTGGGCATGGAACACTCCTTGCGGGATCGTCTGTGCGAGAGTCGCCGCCGTCTGCCACAACGGGGCAGGGCTGTCAAAGCCTTTCGGCGGGGGTTCGCGCGTGGCGCGGATCAGGCCTTTCCCGGCGCGCGGACCACGCTAGACTGTGCGCGAAGGGGGGCGCGAGATGAGCCGACATCTGCTTCCGGGCGACCCGCCCTTGGAGATCACGCTGCGCCGGTCGGCGCGGGCGCGCCGGTTCTCGCTCAGGGTGTCGCGGCTCGACGGGCGTGTGACGCTGTCCATGCCGGCCCGGGCGCGCGAGGCCGAGGCGCTGCGATTCGCCTTCGACAAGGCGGGCTGGCTGCGCAGTATCCTCGACGGTGCCGCGTCGCGAACGGAACTGGCCTTCGGCACCACGGTGCCGTTCGAGGGGCGTGCGCTGACCCTGACGGTGGCGGCTGTTCGCGCCGTCCGGGTCGATGGGGATGCGCTTCTGGCGCCGGCGGACCCGGACCGGCTCGGGGCGCGGGTGGCGGCCTTCCTGAAGCTCGCCGCCCGACAGCGGCTGCAGGCGGCCTGCGAGACCCATGCCGGCGCGATCGGCCGCCGTTTCAGCCGGCTGACGCTGCGCGATCCGCGGTCGCGCTGGGGCTCGTGCACGGCGGATGGCGGATTGATGTTTTCCTGGCGGCTGATCATGGCGCCGCCGGCAGTGCTCGACTATGTGGCGGCGCACGAGGTGGCGCATCTGGTGGAAATGAACCATTCCCCGGCCTTCTGGGCCGTGGTCCGCAGGCTCATGCCCGGATATGAACCCCATCGCCGCTGGCTGAAGCGTGAAGGCGCAGCGCTGCACCGGCTGGACTTCGCATGCGGGTCGGCCGATGATTGAACTTTCCCTCGCTCTTCCGGGCACCCGCCGATGCTGAACCCCAACCGCCCCACGGATGCCGGTACGGCCGCGCATGACCGGCTCTACCGCTCGCTGCGCCAGCAGATCATGCACGGGGAACTTGCGCCCGGTCAGGCCCTGACGCTGCGCGGCCTGGCCAAGACTTATTGTGTGTCGATGACTCCGGCGCGCGAGGCGCTGCGGCGGCTTGCCGCCGAAGGCGCGCTGACACTGTCCGCCTCGGGCCGGGTCACGACGCCCGACCTCTCGCATGAACGCATCGAGGAGCTCGCGACGCTTCGGGCACTCATCGAGACGGAGCTGGCGAGTCGCGCGCTGCCGCGCGCCCACATGGCGCTGATCGAACGCCTGCAGGCAATCAACATGGCCAATGCCGAGGCTGCGGTGAAGCGCGACGCGGTGGCCTATATCCGCACGAACCTCGAATTCCATCGCACGCTCTACCTCAGGGCCCAGGCGCCGGCGATGCTGGCGGTCGCCGAGACGATCTGGCTGCAGCTCGGCCCGACGATGCGTGCGGTCTATGCGCGGCTGAAACGCAGCGATCCGCCCATGACGCACCGGATGATCCTCGCCGCGCTGAAGGCTGGCGACGAGCCGGCGCTGAGGCTTGCGGTGCGGACGGACGTGACGCAGGGTCTGAGACATCTGCAGACCTAGGTCGCCACAGGGCAGCGACCGCCGCCGCCGCGTGCCGATCCCGCGCCCCAAGTTCCGCCGCGCCGGCCGGTCGTGTTCCGCCGCAGCCAACGGTCTGCCGATGGCCGCTTCATGCCCCCGGTCGGTCGCGCGGGGCGCGGCGGACAGGATATCCGCCCGCCCGTCGTCCTCGGAGGTCAGGCGTGGATCGGGCCGTCACCGCAGGCAAGCGCAGCCTCGCGCACCGCTTCGGAGAAGGTCGGGTGGGCATGACAGGTGAGCGCGATGTCCTCGGCCGAGGCACCGAACTCCATCGCCATGCAGACCTCGTGGATGAGATCGCCCGCCGAGGGCCCGATGATGTGACAGCCGAGCACGCGGTCCGTTTCCTTGTCGGCGAGGATCTTCACGAAGCCCTCGCCCTGGAAGACCGCCTTGGCGCGGCCGTTGCCCATGAAGGAGAACTTGCCCGCCTTGTAAGGGCGACCTTCCTCCTTCAGCTGCTCCTCGGTCTTGCCGACGCTGGCCACCTCCGGGGTGGTGTAGATCACGCCCGGTATGGCCC
>JBKBVC010000103.1:0-6565 GCA_046289805.1 Tabrizicola sp. | reverse complement strand
GGTCGTAGAGCTTGCGCTGGTCCTCCTCGACCCGGATCTTCTCGGGGCCAAGGCCCATGTCCGTCGGCCGGATGCATTCATGTGCTTCCTGAGCATTCTTGGCCTTGTTCTTGTACATCCTGGGCGATTCTGGAACGTAGCTGTCACCGAAACGCCGCCTGATCTCGTCGCGCGCGGCCATCACCGCCTCGGGCGCCATGTCGATCCCGTCGGTCCGCATGTAGGTGATGTAGCCCGCCTCGTAGAGCCGTTGCGCCGCGTTCATGCACTGCTTGGCGCCCATGCCGTATTTGCGGCTGGCCTTGGCGAGCTTCCTGCCCCCCAGCGTGACCATCCCCGCCTCGAACTCCTGCCCCCTCGGCGTGCGGAACACAGCCTTCACTGTCCAGTATTCCTGCGCCTTGAAGGCCTCGATCTCCATTTCGCGCTCGACGATCAGCCGCAGGCAGACAGATTGCACCCGCCCCGCCGAACGTGCACCCGGCAGCTTGCGCCAGAGCACCGGCGACAGGGTGAAACCCACAAGGTAGTCCAGCGCGCGCCGGGCGAGGTAGGCCTCGACCAGGGCCTGATCGACCTCGCGCGGCTCTTTCATCGCCTTGGTCACCGCGTCCTTCGTGATCGCGTTGAAGGTGACGCGGGCGACCTTTTTCCCTTTCTTCAGGCTGGATTGCAGGGCTTCCTTCAGGTGCCAGCTGATCGCCTCGCCCTCGCGGTCGGGGTCGGTGGCAAGGATCAGCGTGTCGTCGGATTTCAGCGCCTCGGCGATGGCGCGGACGTGTTTCTTCGACTCGGGCGCCACCTCCCAGAGCATTTCGAATCCATGCTCGGGATCGACCGAACCGTCCTTCGCGGGCAGGTCGCGGACATGGCCGTAGGAGGCAAGCACGGTGAAGTCCGGGCCGAGATACTTGTTGATTGTCTTGGCCTTGGCGGGGGATTCGACAACAACGACTGGCATGGCTTCCTGAAACTCCCGGCCCGGCAAATGGCGCGGCACCATGTGGGGGAAGGCGCGGGCTTGTCAACCGGGGGCAGCCCGGCGCTCCCCTCCGGTCGCGTCTCGCGCGGGCCAGCGAAGACCGACCGGAGGAAGGGATGAGTGTCGGGTCAGTCCAACCGCGCCAGAAGACCTCCCGGCTGGCGCGCGATGCGGCCGTCAAGCTCCAGCATCAGGAGTTCGGGGGCAAGTTGGGCCGGGCTGACATCGAGGTCGCGCATCAGCTGGTCCTCGGCCAGCGGGCTTGGCCCCAGGCGATCCAGGATCATCGCATGCAACAGCGCAACCTCCTTCAGCGGGCGCTGCGGCGCTACAGGCCCGGGCAAGGGCAGCGCGGCGGGTTCGGCCGGGCGGCAGGCGGGGCCGGCGGCACCCAGCGCCTCCAGCACGTCCTGCGGCCCGCGCACCAGAACCGCGCCGTCGCGGATCAGCATGTTGCAGCCCGAGGCGCGCGCATCGAAAGGATGCCCGGGCACCGCCATCACCTCGCGCCCATAGTCCAGAGCGGCGCGGGCGGTGATCAGGCTGCCCGATTTCGCCGCGGCCTCGACCACCACGACGGCCCGCGAGAGGCCGGCCACGATCCGGTTGCGCAGCGGGAAATGCCGGGCTTGGGGTTCGAGGCCGGGCGGATGCTCGCTGATCCGGCAGCCCTGCGCGTCGATCCGGCGGGACAGGGCCGCGTTCTCGGCCGGATAGATCACGTCGATCCCGCCCGCCATCACCGCAACCGTCCCCCCGGTCCCCGCACCGTCCAGCGCCGCCTCGTGTGCCGCGCTGTCGACGCCGCGCGCCAGGCCGGAGACAACCGTCAGCCCTGCCTCGGCCAGACCCTGCCCGAGCCTGCGCGCCATGCGGATGCCAAGGGACGAGGCGTTCCGCGCCCCGACCAAGGCGATCGCGGGCCGGTTCAGCAGCGCCACGTCCCCCGTCGCCCAGAGCACCGGCGGCGCATCGGGAAGGTCCAGAAGGGCGCGGGGATAGTCCGCCTCGCCATGGATCAGAAGCCGGGCGCCCGCAGCGAGGCCCCGGCGTTCCTCGGCCAGAGCCACGCCCACCGGGCAAGGCTCATAGCCCTCGACCCCGGCGGCAGCCGCGACCGCCGGCAGCGCAGCCAGCGCCGCGGCGGCCGAGCCGTGCTCTGCCATCAGCCGGTGATAGGTGACCGCGCCCACCCGCCGCGACCGGACAAGGCGCAGCCGATCCCGCCGTTCCTCGGCGGGCAGACCGGCAGCCCGTTCCGCAAGCTGTGCATCCGCCATCCCGTCCCCCGTCGCATCGCCTGTTCGCAGTCTGCGCCTCGGAGGGTTAACGAATGCTGAATCCCGCCGCCGAGGCCTGACGACACGAGGATTGCAGTCCCCCCGGATATTTGATCAAATGGCACAAGACCCCGTGGCCCGAGTCTGTCCTCCGGGGGTGTGTCATGCTTTCTGGAGAGCGAAGACCATGCTGAACGCCGAAGTAGCCAAGCGCCGCGACGATGCCATCTCGCGCGGGGTGGGGATGATGACGCAGATCTATGCGGATCGGGCGCTGAACTCCGAGGTCTGGGACATCGAGGGCAACCGCTACATCGACTTCGCCGCCGGGATCGCGGTGGTCAATACCGGGCATTGCCATCCGAAGGTCATGGCCGCCGTGGCGAACCAGATGCAGAAGTTCACCCATACCTGCCACCAGGTGATGCCCTATGAGAACTACATCCGTCTGGCCGAACGCCTGAACGAAAAGGTGCCGGGCGACTTCAAGAAGAAGACGATCTTCGTCACCACTGGCGCCGAGGCCTGCGAGAACGCGATCAAGATCGCCCGCATCGCCACGGGGCGCAACGCCGTCATCGCCTTCGGCGGCGGCTTTCACGGGCGCACCTTCATGGGCATGTCGCTGACCGGCAAGGTCGAGCCCTACAAGAAGGGCTTCGGCGCGATGATGCCCGATGTCTTCCACGTTCCCTTTCCGATGGAGCCGCACGGGATTTCGACCAAGGACGCCATGGCCGGGATCGAAAAGCTGTTCAAGGCCGATCTCGACCCGGCCCGCGTCGCCGCGATCATCTTTGAACCGGTGCAGGGCGAGGGCGGCTTCTACCCGGCACCGACCGATCTGGTGAAGGCGATCCGCAGCTTGTGCGACCAGCACGGCATCGTGATGATCGCCGACGAGGTGCAGACCGGCTTTGCCCGCACCGGCCATCTCTTCGCGATGGAGATGCACGGCGTCGCCGCCGACCTGACCACCATGGCCAAGGGCCTGGCGGGCGGGCTGCCGCTGGCGGCCGTAACGGGCCGGGCCGAGCTGATGGATGCGGCCAACCCCGGCGGCCTCGGCGGCACCTATGCCGGCAACCCGCTGGGCATCGCGGCGGCGAACGCCGTTCTCGACGTGATCGAGGAGGAAGATCTCTGCGCCCGCGCCAATGAACTCGGCAGCCGGCTCAAGCAGCGGCTCGAGGCGATGCGTGCCACCACGCCGGAAATCATCGACATCCGCGGTCCGGGCTTCATGGTTGCGGTCGAATTCGGCAAGCCCGGCACGAAGGAGCCCGACGCGGGCTTCACCGGCCGGGTGCGGATGGAAGCGCAGAAGCGCGGCCTGATCCTGCTCACCTGCGGCGTCTACGGCAACGTGATCCGCTTCCTGGCTCCGATCACCATCCCCGACGCCCATTTCGCCGAGGCGATGGAGATTCTCGAGGCCTCGGTCGCCGCGGCCCGGGCGGGCTGAGGCCTGCGCCGACCGGCGCGCGCCGCTGCCGGTCGGTCGGAATCCGCCCATGCCGCAAGACGATGGAACCATCGCCGGAACATGACGTTACACTGGAGTTGTAGACTCACCCTTTCGGAGCACTCAGAATGAAACGTTCCCTCCTGATCCTTCCCCTCTTCGTGGCCGGCCTCGCCGCCTGCACTCCGGCCGAGCAGAACGCGGCCATCGGCGCCCTCGGCGGGGCGGCGGTCGGGGCGGCGGTCTCGTCGGACAAGGACCGCGAAAAGGGTGCCGTCATCGGCGCGATCGTCGGCGTGGCCGCCTCGCAGCTGATCGGCCCGGCGCCGCAGCGCGGCAAGTGCTACTACCGCGACCAGTACGGCAACCGCTTCATCGCCGACTGCCAGTAAGGCGCGTCCGGCCCCTCGGCCGGCGTCCCTGCAACCCCGGGCTCGCAACGGCCCGGGGTTTTCCTTTGTCCTGCGCCCTTCCGCCGGCGGGCAAGAGCGGCTAGAAGCACCGCCAGTTCACCGCTGGGCCGCCCATGCCTGACCCATCCCTCGGTATCGAGATCGCTTCGGCCAGCGTCCGGCTGGGCGGACGCCCCGTGCTGGAGCGGATCGACCTGCGCCTGACCGAGCGCCGCATCGGCATCCTCGGCCGCAACGGATCGGGCAAGACCACGCTTCTGCGCCTGATCGCCGGGCTGATCGCGCCCGACACGGGCACCGTCCGGGTCGAGGGCTTCGACCCCTTCGCTGACCGCCGCGCCGCGGTCGCGGCCCTTGGCATCCTGTTCCAGAACCCCGACCACCAGATCCTTTTCCCCACGGTCGAGGAGGAACTGGCCTTCGGCCTTGCCCAGCAGGGCCTGCGCCAGTCCGAGGCGCTGGCCCGTGCCCATGCCGCGCTTGCCGCCGAGGGGCGCGCGCATTGGGCCGGCGTGCCGGTCACCAGCCTCAGCCAGGGACAGCGGCATTACCTCTGCCTGCTCTCGGTCCTGCTGATGGCGCCGCGCACGATCCTGTTGGACGAACCGCTCGCCGGGCTCGACCTGCCGACGCAGGCGCGGCTTGCCCGCCGCTTCGCCGCCCTGCCGCAGCGGCTGGTGACGATCACCCACGACCCGGCGGTGCTGCGGGATTCCGACCGGGTGCTCTGGCTGGAAGCCGGCCGCGTGGTCGCCGACGGGCCTCCGGCCGAGGTGCTGCCCGCCTTCACCGCCGAAATGGCCCGGATCGGAGCGGAAGATGCTGACGCTGACCTCGCCGGTTGAGACCTGGGCGCATCGCCTGCCCGCCGGGGGCAAGCTTCTGGCGCTTGCCCTGGCAACGACGGGGCTGTTTCTCCTCGTCTCGCCCCTTGCCCTTGCCGGGGCCGGCCTGGCCACGGTTGCGCTCTATATGACCGGCGGTCGGCGCCTTGCCCTGACGGGTGCGCGGCTTCTCCGGCCGCTCTGGCCCTTCGTGGTCGTGGTGGGCCTGTGGCATGTCTGGACCGCCGACCTCTCTGCCGGCGCGGCGATCCTGCTCAGGATGATGACGGCCGTTGCCCTGGCGAATTTCGTCACCATGACCACGCGGCTGTCAGACATGCTGGCGGTGTTCGAGCGCCTGGCCCGACCGCTCGCGCCCCTCCTGCCGCCTCGCCGCCTCGCGCTGGCCTTCGCGCTGGTGATCCGGTTCATCCCGGTGATGCTGGACCGGATGGACCAGATCCGGCAGTCCTGGTGTGCGCGCGCCCCGCGCCGGCCGGGCTGGCGGGTCATGGTGCCGGCGGTGCTGGTCGCTCTGGACGATGCGGACCGCGTGGCCGAGGCCTTGCGCGCGCGCGGCGGGTCGGGATAAGCCTCCGGCAGGGAAAACAACGGGGAACCAGATGGAACGGAATCTCTCCCATATTGCCCTCTTCGCCGCGCTGATCGCCGTGCTGGGGCTGGTGCCGAAGATCGACCTTGCCTCGGGCGTTCCTATCACCGCCCAGTCGCTGGGGATCATGCTGTGCGGCACCGTCCTGGGCGCCCGGCGCGGGGCGCTGGCGGTGCTTCTGTTCCTGGCGCTGGTCGCCGCGGGTCTGCCGCTTCTGTCCGGCGGGCGCGGCGGGATCGGCGTCTTTGCCGGGCCCTCGGTCGGCTTTCTGGTGGGCTTCCCGGTTGCGGCCTTCGTCACCGGCTGGTTCATGGAACGCACCACCCTGTCGCCGATGATCGCGGCCACCGCGGCCTCGGTGATCGGGGGGATCGGCGTGCTTTACCTCTTCGGTATCGTCGGCATGGCCTTGATGCTGGAAAAGACGCTGGGCGAAGCCGCCTTCCTCTCGGCCGCCTTCCTGCCCGGCGACGCGATCAAGGCGGTGATCGCGGGCCTTGTCACGCAAAGCCTGTCGCGGATGCGTCCTGCCTCGCTGCTGTCGCGCGCCTGAAGCCTCGGGACGGCGCTTCGACCAGCAGCGCCGTCCCGATCCCCCCCGCTGCCGCGATGGCGGCAAGGCCCCGGCCCTGCCGCAGCCCGTGGAACAGCCGCACCGCGAGGATCGCGCCCGAGGCCCCGACGGGATGCCCCCGCGCCAGCCCCCCGCCGCCGGGATTGACGATCGCCGGGTCCAGCCCCGCCGCATCCATCACCGCCAGCGCCTGCACCGCATAGGCCTCCATGATCTCGGCCTGGGCCAGCGGCTCCCCATCCCGGATGCGCCGGATAGCGGCAACCGGCGCAAGCCCCGGCTCCTCCGGCGTTCCACCGACCGTCGCCCCCGCCAGGATCGCCAGCCCCCGCCCCGCCGCGACCTTGTCCGAGACGACCAGACAGACCGCCGCCGCATCCGCCGCCACCGCCGCCGTCGCCGCGGTGAGACTTC
>JBKBVC010000102.1:0-6638 GCA_046289805.1 Tabrizicola sp. | reverse complement strand
CGGAACTGGCGGGCAAGCTGGAGGGATCGGCGATCCGGGTGCCGACGCCGAACGTCAGCGCGGTGGATCTGACCT
This sequence comes from Tabrizicola sp., assembly GCA_046289805.1. Taxonomy (GTDB): domain Bacteria; phylum Pseudomonadota; class Alphaproteobacteria; order Rhodobacterales; family Rhodobacteraceae; genus Tabrizicola. The sequence continues at coordinate 6,563 of JBKBVC010000102.1, read as the reverse complement.
TCATCGCGGCTAGGTCGGTGACGGTGGCCGAAGTCAACGAAATCGTAAGAGAGGCCTGTGCAGGCTACATGGGCATGGTCATGGCCTATGACCCCGAGCCCAAGGTGTCGATCGACTTCAACCATACGCCGCAGTCCTCGATCTTTGCGCCGGACCAGACCAGGGTTGCGGGCCGTTCCGTTCGCGTGCTGGCATGGTATGACAACGAATGGGGCTTCTCCTGCCGGATGGCCGATGTCGCCGGCGTGATGGGGCGGCTCGCACAGTAATCGGGGCCCGGCAGGCCCCATCGGAGGGGCCTTGACCGACCGCATCGCGCTCTGGCTGGGACTGATCCTGTTTGCCGGCGCCAGCGCCGACCTCGTGCTGAACGGCGGCGTGGCGCTGGCCTTTCTGGCGCGCAAGTTCCTCGACCTGCTGGATTGGGTGGTATTCTGGGCCTGACTGCGTCAAACTGCGGTTGCATTTCCCGACGATATGCCTTTGTTAGCGCTATCGGGACGCAATGTCAGCTTCGGAGGATCAGTCATGGCGGTCAAGGTCGGTATCAACGGATTCGGGCGCATCGGGCGCAACGTCTTGCGCGCCATCATCGAGTCAGGCCGCACCGACATCGAGGTCATCGCGATCAACGATCTGGGTCCGGTGGAAACCAATGCGCATCTGCTGCGCCACGATTCGGTGCACGGCAAGTTCCCGGTCACCGTGACCACCGGGCCGGACACGATCGATGTCGGCCGCGGGCCGATCCGCGTGACGGCGCTGAAGAACCCGGCCGACCTGCCCTGGGGCGACGTGGACATCGTGATGGAATGCACCGGCATCTTCACCTCGAAGGAGAAGTGCCAGGCCCATCTGGAAAACGGGTCCAAGCGCGTGCTGATCTCGGCCCCCGGCGACGGGGCGGACAAGACCATCGTCTATGGCGTGAACCACCACACGCTGACCAAGGACGACATCGTCGTCTCGAACGCCTCCTGCACCACCAACTGTCTCTCGCCCGTGGCCTATGTCCTGAACAATGCCATCGGGATCGAGAAGGGCATGATGACCACGATCCACAGCTACACCGGCGACCAGCCGACGCTGGACACGATGCACAAGGACCTCTACCGCGCCCGGGCGGCGGCCCTGTCGATGATCCCGACCTCGACCGGGGCGGCCAAGGCCGTGGGGCTGGTGCTGCCGGAGCTGAAGGGCAAACTGGACGGGTTCGCCATGCGCGTGCCGACGCCGAACGTGTCGGTCGTGGACCTGAAGTTCATCGCCAGGCGCGCGACAACGGTCGAAGAGGTGAACGCCGCGATCAAGGCCGCCGCCGATGGCCCGCTGAAGGGGATCCTCGGCTACACGTACGAAAAGCTCGTGTCCTCGGACTTCAACCACGACCCCCATTCCTCGGTGTTCCACATGGACCAGACCAAGGTGATGGACGGGACCTTCGTGTCGATCCTGAGCTGGTATGACAACGAATGGGGCTTCTCCAACCGCATGGCTGATACGGCCGTGGCAATGGGCAAGCTGATCTGAACCCATTGACAACGCAAGAAAAGGGCACCGCCTAGTGCCCTTTTCTTTGCGCAAAAGCCATGCAATTATCGCATAGCTGCACCGCAGCATTGTTCATTGTTTGCGCTCACGGGGCGCCTATCTTCATTGCAGTCGAGAAGGAAAGCAGACCTCTCGCGGTTATGGAAGGATGATGAAGATGATTTCCGTGTATGAAATGCTGAAGACCGCAGCGACCAATTATGCGCTGTACCGCAAGACCCGTGACGAGATCGCGAACCTGCCCGCCGACATCGCGCTGGATCTGGGCCTGTTGCCCGGCGATGCCGACCGGATCGCCCGCGAAGCCGTCTATGGCAAGGCGGCCTGACCGGCAGGGTCAGCAGTCGAATTCCAGGCGGGCCTTGGTTCCGCCCTCCGGGCGGCGCACCCTGACCAGGGTGCCGCCCGAGTGTTCGGCGAACTGACGGGCGATCGACAGGCCCAGACTGCGGGCCGCGCTATCGCCCTGCGTTTCGATCACGACATGCTCGGTCGGTCTGCACCGACACGACCCCGGGGCTTACCTTCAGCCCTTCCGCCTTGCCTCAAGCGAACGCTGGACCGCGGGTGTCACGAACTTCGAGACATCGCCGCCGAGTCGCGCGATCTCCTTGACCAGCTTCGAGGCAATCGCCTGCCGGCGGGCATCGGCCATCATGAACACCGTCTCGACGCTGGCATCCAGCGCCCGGTTCATGCCGACCATCTGGAATTCGTATTCGAAATCCGCCACGGCCCGCAGGCCGCGGATGATGATGCCGGCACCCACATCGCGGGCGCAGTCGATCAGCAGGTTCTCGAAGGGATGGACGACGATCTCTCCCCCCGTGCGGGCCCGGATCGCGCTGCATTCGGCCTCGACCATGGCCACCCGCTCTTCCAGGGTGAACATCGGCCCCTTGTCACGGTTGATCGCCACCCCGATCACCAGCCGGTCCACCAGCGCCATCGCACGTTGGATGATGTCGATATGGCCGAGCGTGATCGGATCGAAGGTTCCCGGATACAGACCGATGCGCATGGCTCTCCCCGACGCCCCAAGACCAACGCACGCAACAATATTGCGCGCGCCGGCGCAAGCGATTTCCCGACGTCAGAAGCCCTTGATCATGCCTTCCAGCGCATCCTTTTCAGCCGCAAGCTCCATCAGCCGGGCCTTGACCACATCGCCGATAGAGATCAGGCCGACCATCTCGTCGCCCTCGACCACCGGCATGTGACGGAAGCGCCCGTCGGTCATCCGGCCCAGCACGCTGTCGGTGCCTTCGGTCCGGGTGCAAGAGACGATCTTCGCGGTCATCAGCGATTCCACCGGATCGGTCAGGCAGGCCGCGCCGCGCTTGCCCAGTTCCCGCACGATGTCGCGTTCGGACACGATGCCGCGGGCCTTCTTGCCGTCGGCCGAGACGACCACCGCACCGATGCGCCGGGACGACAGGATGCCGGCGACCTCTTGCACCGTGGTGCCCGGCGCCACCGTAACCACCTTGGTATCACCCTTGGATGCGAGGATCTGCTGAACGAGCATGGGACGGCCCCTCCCTCTGACCGGAGGTCAAGCGTCGGTCTGGACAGGGGATTCTGTCAAGCGCGGCTTTCGTCCTCCCGCAGCGCAGACTCGAGCCGCGCCATCTCGGCGCGCGCCTCGCGGGTCAGCTGGTCGGCGAAACGGTTGAGCCGGTCGAGCCGCGCGTCGCTCTCGTGCCGGATCAGCCAGAACGTCCGGGTCAGGCTGATCCGGTCGGTCAGGATCCGCGCCAGGTTCGGCGCTGCGCACAGGGCGAAATCATGCACCACCCCGACCCCTGCCCCGGCCCGCAGCAGGTTCAGCTGCACCGAGACCGAGTTGGAGCTGAGCGTGGCCGGCCCGATCCCGATCTCGGCCAGATAATCCAGTTCCTTGTCGAAGATCATGTCGGGAATGTAGCCGATGATCCGGTGACCGCTCAGGTCGGCTGGCGCCCGGATGGGCGGCGCCTTGGCCAGATAGTCGCGGCTGGCGGCCAGATGCAGGCGGTAGTCGGTCAGCTTCTGCACCGTGAGCCGTCCGGCCTCGGGCCGGCTGACGCCGATCGCCATGTCCGCCTCGCGCTTGGAGAGGTTGAAGACGCGGGGGAGTGCCACGATCTGCACCTCGAGCCCCGGATTGGCGTCGCAGATTCGCGCCAGGACCTGCGGCAGAAGGTAATTCGCACAGCCGTCGGGCGCCCCCAGCCGGATCAGCCCGGTCAGCCCGCCGGGGCCGGACAGGCTCTCCTCGGCCCCCAGCGCCGCGCGTTCGGCCGCCTCGGCATGGGGGATGAGCCGCGCCCCCTCCTCGGTCAGGGCATAGCCCTGCGGCGATTTGGTGAAGAGCCGTGCCTTGGTCGCCTCCTCCAGCCGGGCGATGCGGCGGCCCACGGTGGCGGGGTCGATCTTCAGCCGCCTGCCTGCCGCGGACAGGCTCTCGGTCCGCGCCACGGCCAGGAACACGCGCAGGTCGTCCCAGTCCACCGAAGGCTCCTCGTGCGCTTGCGCTTCTCGTCGCGGGACCCCGCCGAGCGCAGGGAATGCGACGCGGAGACCTGCAATTCTGCAAAATACTTTTGGCATATTGCCGCTTTGCCTGGCGTTTGTGCAAGGGTAGAACGCAAGCCAGGCACAGGGAGGAATCCATGCAAGAGATCGGTCACTGGATCAACGGCAAGCGCGTCGCGGGCACCTCGGGCCGCTTTGCCGACATCTACAACCCCGCCACCGGCGAGGTGCAGGCCCGCGTCGCCCTGGCCACGCTGGCCGAGCTGGACCATGCGATCCAGGAGGCCGCGAAGGCCCAGGTCGGCTGGGCTGCGACAAACCCGCAGCGCCGGGCGCGGGTGATGATGGCTTTTGGCCAGCTGATCAACCAGAACATGGACAAGCTGGCGGAAATGGTCGCCCGCGAACATGGCAAGACCCTCCCCGACGCCAGGGGCGACGTGCAGCGCGGGCTCGAGGTGATCGAGGTCTGCATGGGCGCACCATCGCTGCTGAAGGGCGAATACATGGATTCGGCCGGCCCCGGCATCGACCTTTACGCCATGCGCCAACCCCTTGGCGTCGTTGCCGGAATCACGCCGTTCAACTTTCCGGCCATGATCCCCTTGTGGAAGATCGGCCCGGCGCTGTCCTCGGGCAACGCGATGATCCTCAAGCCCTCGGAGCGGGTGCCATCGACCTCGCTGTTCCTCGCCGAACTCCTGCAACAGGCCGGCCTGCCGGACGGCGTGCTGCAAGTCGTCAACGGCGACAAGGAGGTGGTGGACGGCATCCTCGACCATCCGGTGATTCAGGGGGTCGGTTTCGTCGGCTCCACGCCCATCGCGCAATACATCTACGGTCGCGCCGCGACCAACGGCAAGCGCGCCCAGTGCTTCGGCGGGGCGAAGAACCACATGATCATCATGCCCGATGCCGACCTCGACAAGGCGGCGGATGCGCTGGTGGGCGCGGGCTATGGCGCGGCGGGCGAACGCTGCATGGCGGTGTCGGTCGCTGTGCCGGTGGGCGACAGGACGGCGGATGCGCTGATCGAACGGCTGATTCCGCGGATCGAGAAGTTGAAGGTCGGCCCCTACACGGCTGGAAACGATGTGGATTTCGGCCCGCTGATCACCGCCCAGGCACAGGAGCGGGTGAAGGGCCTCATCACCTCGGGCGTCGAGCAGGGCGCGAAACTGGTGGTCGATGGCCGGGACCTGAAGATCCAGGGCTACGAGAAGGGCTTCTTCGTCGGACCCACCCTGTTCGACCATGTCACCCCCGAGATGGAGATCTACAGGCAGGAGATCTTCGGCCCGGTCCTGTCCACCGTGCGGCGCCAGTCCTATGAGGAGGCGCTGAAGCTGGTGATGGACAACGACTACGGCAACGGCACGGCGATCTTCACTGCCGACGGCGACACCGCGCGCGACTTTGCCAGCCGCGTCAATGTCGGCATGGTGGGGATCAACTTCCCGATCCCGGTGCCCCTGTCCTACTTCAGCTTCGGCGGCTGGAAGAAGTCGGCCTTCGGCGACCTGAACCAGTACGGGCCGGACGCCTTCCGGTTCTACACCAGGACCAAGACGGTCACGGCGCGCTGGTTCTCGGGCATCAAGGAAGGCGCGAGCCTTAACTTCAAGGCGCTGGACTGACCGCGCTGCAATCGTCGCTCGGGGGGCCTTCGGGCCCCCTTTCCGCTTGTGCCGCGCCGCGCAACCGGCATGATCGCGGCATGTGGACCCTGCCCCCCGATCTTGCCCGCGATCTGGCCCCCGAAAGCCGCAAACTGCTGAGCGACCTGCCGAATCGGCTGGTCCCGAAAGGTCAGGTCCTGTTCCGCGCGGGCGATGTGGCGCAGGGCTTTGTCATCGTGCTGTCCGGCCGGATCGAAGTGCGCCTGACCGCCGCCTCGGGGCGCGAGATCCTGCTTTACGCGGTGGAACCTGGCGAAAGCTGCGTCCAGACCACCCTCGGCCTGATGGGCGACGAACCCTATTCCGGCGAGGCGGTGACGGCCTCCGAGGTGGAACTGGTGCTGATTCCCCGCCCGCTCTTCGTCCGGCTGATGGACAGCGATCCGGGCTTCCGCGCCTTCGTCCTGCGCGCTTTCGGGCAGCGCATGGCGGAACTCACGCAGCTTCTGGAGCGGGTCGCCTTCGGCCGGGTCGAGGTGCGGCTGGCCGAGGCGCTGCTTGACCTGGCCGAGGGCGAGCTGGTCGAGGCCACCCAGGCGGAACTGGCCGCCCGGATCGGCTCGGCGCGCGAGGTGGTCTCGCGCCGGCTGGAGGCCTTCGCCCGCCAGGGCTGGGTCAGCGTCGAGCGCGGCCATGTCCGCCTGCGCGAACCCGAAGAAATTCGCCGGCTTGCCGCGCAGGCAATGTGATCTGGTCACAGACCGACTCGGTCGCACCGTGCCAGTCCCTGTGCATGGCCATGACGGCCGCAAGGAGGCTGAAATGTTCAAGACCAATGTCGGCGGCGTGGACCGCGTCCTGCGCATCGTGCTTGGC
>JBKBVC010000101.1:0-6646 GCA_046289805.1 Tabrizicola sp. | reverse complement strand
TGTCGGTAATCTGCTTCATGGCGTGATCTCCCTGGCGGTTGCAGCCGCCGGCTGGGTGGGTGTCAGTTCACCCGGAGATTACGCCGCCATCCAATTTCTACCACTTCCGAGACACGACCTCCGCCTTGGGCCGAGACTGTGTGGAAATTCACCTGAGGCAGCGGCTCATCGGTACAATATTCTCGCAACGCGACACCACAAGGACTCTGTTCTTGCTCAAGGTGCGGGGGGCGCAGTGCGCTGGAAGTCATTCCTCACATATTCCCGGAATCTGAGTTTCCACACAGCCTCGGCCGAAAGCGACCGCCAGGACACAAAGGGCGGAAAACGGGCGTTCGCTGCGGCCGGCATCGATGGCAGCTTCCGATCCGGGATGATATCGACCACCACATTGACCGCAGCCATCAACTTCACTGGCATAGGCGTCCAGCACGGGGCGCACTGCCACTGGCGGTTCGGCGCGAACAACCTCACCGGGGCACCGACCTGACCCGCTTTGGGGCGACCTTGGTCATCGCCTTTGGCGGCTTGCTCACTTAGAGGGCATGAAGTTCAACATGCCCGGCTGGTGGGTGGTCAACCTGTCGATCGATGGCCCCGCGGGTGCGAGTGCGCTATTCTAAATGGTCAACTGCGCGCACCCATCGCATTTCAGTGAACGGCTAAACGGCCCGATGCGGCACCGGATCGGTGGCATCCGCGCCAATGCCTCACGCCTCAGCCACGCCGAACTGGACGCGGCCACTGCGCTGGATGACGGCGACCCGGTCGAGTTCGGAGCGGAGTATGCGGCATTGCGCTTAACGTTACCGGGACTGCGGATCATCGGCGGTTGCTGCGGATCGGACCACCGGCATGTCGCGGCAGCCTGCGCGCACTTGCACAAGGCGGCATGACACTGGACGCTTTTTGCTTGCACCGCTGCACCTATGACACGGACTTTTCTTGAATTAATGGCGTCGTACGAGTCTCCGCGACCGGCCGCTAGGGGCCGAGAGCCACTTTGCGGAAGCGAAGTGGCGCAAGCTTTCGTCGGCAACGTGACTCATGAGGGAGCGCCAGAGATGGATCCGGAGACGAAACCTAGCCGCAGGAAGAGCACTCAGGAAAACTGAGAGCTATGTTATCATTGGGTGCGGGGGAAGTCGCTTTCCACGGCTCTAGGATGCTGCCTTGCCCATAGCCTCGCACAGGCCATGAGGACGGCGGCGAGGTAGTTCCTCGCGGTCTTCTCGTATCGGGTGGCGATCTTGGGGAAGTGTTTGAGCTTGTTGAAGAACCGCTCGACGAGGTTGCGCTTGCTGTAGATCGCCGGGTCGGCGGAGCGTTGCACCTTTCGATCGCGCTGCGTCGGGATATGGCCGCGCCCGCCGTGGGCCGCGATCAGGTTGAGCACGGCGCGGGCGTCGTAGCCTCGGTCGGCGACCACGTCGCCCGGCGCCGGATGGGCAGCCAGCAGATCCGCCACCGCCGCCTTGTCGGACGCCTGCCCGGGAGACAGCGTGATCGCCAGCGGCAGGCCCCGGTGGTCGACCATCGCGTTGATCTTGGTACTCAGTCCGCCACGAGAACGGCCAAGGGTGTGATCCGCCCCCCTTTTTGCGCCGCCGCCTGCTGGTGCGCACGGATGATCGAACTGTCGATGAACTGCATGCTGTCAGGGGACTTTTCCGCAAGGGTTTCAAAGACCTGCACCCAGACCCCGGCCTTGGCCCAACGGTTGAACCGGTTGTAGACGGTTGTGTAGGGGCCGTAGCGCTCGGGCAGGTCGCGCCAGGGCGAGCCGGTTCTGAGCACCCAGAAGATGCCATTGAGCACCCGCCTGTCATCCACTCGCGCCACCCCACGCGGTTTGTTCGGCAGCAGTGGTTGGATCAGTTCCCATTCAAAATCAGAAAGATCGAAACGCGCCATCGACACCTCCCTCTGCGGAAGTGAATCACAGTGCCATCCCGACGGAAATCCCGTTCATGAGTTCAGAACCTAGGCCCAAGCGTTTTTGAATAGGGGGGTTTTTAGGCGGGTACGCCGCCGCACTTTGACTATTATTGAATGAAAATAAGGGTCATTGGTGGAGCAGAGGGGGATCGAACCCCTGACCTTATCATTGCGAACGATACGCTCTCCCAACTGAGCTACTGCCCCATCCGCAGGGCGCTATTCAGCGCAAATCCGGGGGAGTGTCAAGCCGCGTCGGTGCCGGATCAGCGGGCATGCTGACGGACGAAGGCAACGATGTCCGCCGCCGGGCGCGCCCCGGCCAGCCGCGCGACCTCGCGTCCGTTCCGGTAGAGGATCAGAGCGGGGATGCTGCGGATGCCGGCCCGCGCCGAGATCTCCTGGTGCCGATCGGTGTTCAGCTTCCCCAACCGCGCCTCCTGCGCCAGGATCCTTGCCGCTTTGGCGAATTCCGGCGCCATCGCCCGGCATGGGCCGCACCAGGGCGCCCAGTAGTCAACGAGGACCGGCAGGTCGTCGCCCCGCGTCATCTTGTCGTGGGTAGCCCCGTCAAGCTCGGCAACCTCACCCGTTACAAGGACGGCGCCGCAGACACCACATTTGGGCGCATCGCCCAGACGGGACGCCGGCACACGATTCGTCTGGCCACAGGCGGTGCAGGTCAGTTTCAGGGCATCGGCTACAGGCATGGGACACCTCAAAGCTAGTCAACTATGAAGATGTGCATTAATAAACCCTGGCGCAAGGGGTGAGCGGCGAAACCTCAGAGAAAATCCTCTTCCTCGCCCGCAACGTCGATGCCGAGCGCGTCCAGCCCGGCCTCGAGGTTCTCGGCCAGGTGCGGCATGCCCATCAGGTAGTCGGCCGTGGGTGTCGTCGCCTCGGCCGCGGCGGTGGCCACTGCCTCGTCGAAGTCCTCTGGCTCGAAGGCACCGCGACCGACCCAGGCGATGGCCGTCAGATGCGCCTTCTCGTCCTCGTTCAAAGCGTCGATGAATGCGTGAAGCTCGGCGTCACCGACGCCGGCCTCGCGCGCCAGGTAGATGACATGCACGACCTTCTGCGGGCTGATTTCCAGCATGGCGGGCCTCCCTTTCCCGGCCCATGGTCGCCCATGCCGCGCCCCGGCGCAAGCGATGCGTCAGGGGACGGCCGCTCCGATCGCCCCGGCCGTCAGCCCATGCGCCAGCGCTCCGGCAAGCGTTGCCTGCACGACCGAGCGGCGTGCGGAAAAAACCCCGAGCACCGCCAGCGTTCCCACCGCGACCGGCGCCAGCGCGCGCAACTCGGACGACAGCGCCGGCAGGATCGCCGCGACGAACAATGTGGCGATAGCGGCAGGCCCGGTGGCAGAAAGGAATCGCTCCAGCCAGCCGCTTGCGGCCATGCGGTCACTGCGCAGGATCACCGGCAGGGCCCGGAAGGCCCAGTTCGCGCCTCCGGCCAGCAGGGCCACGCTCATGAGCTCCCAGTTCATCGCCGCACCAGTCCGGCCAACGCCCCGGAGAGCATCCCCAGCAGGATGCCGCTGGTCGCGCCGATGGCCAGCGTCCCCGCAACCGTCACGAGGCCTGCCACCGCGATCACGGGCAACTGCCGCCGGCTGAGGATCGACAGGAGGAGCGCGAGGAACAGCGCCGGCAGCATGAAGCCCAGCCCGGCGCTCAGCGCGGGCCAGCCGTCCAGCGCGCCGCCGCCGGCGAGCGCCCCGATGACCGTGCCAACGACCCAGGCCGCATAGGCCCCGATCCCGAGGCCGGCCATCCAGGCCTCGGAGAACCGCTGCCCCCGGACCAGCGCGCCCAGCGCCTGGCCGAAGACCTCGTCCGTCAGGCCGAAGGCCCAGGCCCAGGCATGGCGGGTCGAGGCACCCTCACCCGCCTCGCGCATCAGGGAAGGGCCGTAAAGCACATGGCGCAGGTTCATCGCGATCAGCGTGAAGGCCGTGACCAGGACCGGTGCCGCGCCGGACAAGAGCGCAAGCGCGAGGAACTGCGAGGCTCCGGCATAGATCAGCAAGGACAGGGCGAAGGCTTCGGTCGCGCTGAACCCGGCACGGGTCGCGGCCACGCCGAAAGAGAAGGCGATCGGCAGGTAACCCATGACGATGGGGGCGCTTGCCGCCAGTCCGGCCAGGAAGGAAGGCTTGGTCGAGGTCATCACCGCGCAGGGCTAGCGCGGGCGGGGGGCCGCGGTCAATGGCCGGATCCGCTCTGGAAAGCCAGACTTGTGGCCACCGTCCCCTCCAGCCACCCTGAGCCGGGACAGCCCCTGCCGCAGGACCAGACCATGCGCCTTCCCCCCCTTGCCGCGGTCGCCACCGCAGCCACCGTCGCCTTCGTCTTCGCCCCCACCCTTGCCCACGTCCGCGAGATCCCGGAACCGGGTTCGAGACCGGCAACTGGATCGGGGGCGCCTATACGGATGCCGACGGAAAGTTCTCGTACTGCTACGCCACGGTCAGCTACATGAACGGCCAGACGCTGTGGCTGGGGCTTTATCCCAACGACACCCTGTCGATCCTGCTGTCGCAGCCGGACGTCAGGTTCAAGCCGGGCCAGACCTTCGAGCTCTGGGTGATGATGGAAACCGGCCTACCGATGGTCGGCAAGGGCGAAGCCTGGGACGAGAGTTACGGGGGGATCACCTATACCGGGATCGCGGCGACCGTCGCTTTCCTGAACAGCGGCCGCTATCTGCGGATGCTGGGGATGGGGATCGACGACGGGTTCGACGTGGACGGAATCGGCCCGGCGCTGGCGCGGGCGCAGGATTGCCTGGCCAGGCAGGGCGCGGCGGCCGGCCGGCTGCCGGGAGGCGAGCCCGCAGTCAAGTCGCCGCCCGCCGTGCCGGGCCTGACCAAACCCAGGACCAGCGGCATCGGCGCGGAGGGGGGCGCTTCACCCCGACCCGGGGGTGCCTTGGGCACCCCCGTGCCGAAACCGCAACCCTGACGGCAGGACCAAGCCCAGGAATTTTCGACGAAAATTCCTGGGCTGCGCCTATTCCGCGGCTTCGGCGTAGGCTTCGACCGGCGGACAGGTGCAGACCAGGTTCCGGTCGCCATAGACGTTGTCCACCCGCCCGACTGGCGGCCAGTACTTGTCCACCCGGAACGACCCCGGCGGGAAGCAGCCCGTCTCGCGGCTGTATTTCCGGTCCCAGTCGCCGACCAGTGCCGCCACGGTGTGCGGCGCGTGGCGGAGAGGCGAGTCCTCGGCTGCGATCTCTCCGCGTTCGACTGCCCGGATCTCCTCGCGGATCGACAGGAGTGCCGTGACGAAGCGGTCGATCTCGGCCTTGGTCTCGGATTCGGTCGGTTCCACCATCAGCGTCCCCGCCACGGGCCAGGACATGGTCGGCGCGTGGAACCCATTGTCGATCAGACGCTTGGCGATGTCGTCCACCGTCACGCCCGCCTCGGCGAACGGGCGGGTGTCGAGGATGCATTCATGCGCCACGCGGCCCTTGTTGCCCATGAACAGGATCGGGTAGTGCCCCGACAGCCGCGCCGCGATGTAATTGGCGTTCAGGATCGCCACGCGGGTCGCCTGGGTCAGCCCCGGCCCGCCCATCATCAGGCAATAGGCCCAGCTGATCAGCAGGATCGAGGCCGATCCATAGGGCGCCGCCGACACGGTGCCCTGGTCGGTGCTCTTCAGCCCGCCGCCTTCGGGATTATCCGTTTCCGGGTGCCCCGGCAGATACGGCGCGAGATGGGCCTTCACACCGATCGGCCCCATGCCGGGCCCCCCGCCGCCATGCGGGATGGCGAAGGTCTTGTGCAGGTTCAGATGGCTGACATCGCCGCCGATCTCGCCGGGTTTCACCAGCCCGACCAGCGCATTCATGTTCGCCCCGTCGATATAGACCTGCCCGCCATGGTCATGGGTGATCCGGCAGATCTCGCGCACGGTTTCCTCGAACACGCCATGCGTGGAGGGATAGGTGATCATGCAGGCCGCCAGCCTGTCGCCCGCCGCCGCGGCCTTGGTGCGGAAGTCGTCCACATCCACGTCGCCGTTCGGCGCGGACTTGACGACCACCACCTCCATCCCCGCCATCTGCGCCGAGGCCGGGTTGGTGCCATGCGCCGAGGTCGGGATCAGGCAGACCTTGCGCTGATGGTCGCCCCGCGCGCGATGATAGGCGAGGATGGTCAGAAGCCCCGCATATTCCCCCTGCGCGCCCGAGTTCGGCTGCATCGAGAAGGCGTCATAGCCCGTGATCTCGCACAACTTCCGGCTGAGGTCATCGATCGCCTCGTGATACCCCGCCGCCTGGTCGCGCGGGACGAAGGGGTGCAGGGACGAAAATTCCGGCCAGGTGATCGGCATCATCTCGGCCGCCGCGTTCAGCTTCATGGTGCAACTGCCCAGCGGGATCATCGCCCGGTCGAGCGCGAGGTCACGGTCCGACAGCCGACGCATGTAGCGCATCATTTCCGACTCGGCCCGGTTCATGTGGAAGACCGGGTGGGTAAGATAGTCGGAGGTGCGCAGCATCTCTTCCGGAAAGCCCAGCGTGGCGCGGTGCGGCGGCACGCCGTCGATGCCGAAGGCGCGCAGGACCTTGACCAGCACCCTTTCGTCGGTGGTCTCGTCGAGACTGATGCCCACCCGGTCGTGGCCGATCTTGCGGAAGTTCAGCCCCACGTTCCGGGCGGCAGCCAGGATCCCGGCCGGGC
>JBKBVC010000100.1:0-6660 GCA_046289805.1 Tabrizicola sp. | reverse complement strand
GCTGACCGCAGTGAAATCGCTGGGGCCGGTGACGATTCTGGTCGCCGGACCCGATGCGGCTTCGGCCGCCGCCGAGGCCGCGACGCTGGACGGCGTGGCCAAGGTGCTCCTGGCCGAGAATGCGGCCTATGCCCATGGTCTTGCCGAACCCACCGCCGCGCTGATCGTGTCGCTGGCGGGCGACTACGAGCACATCGCCGCGGCCTCGGGCGCGCTGTCGAAGTCGGTCCTGCCGCGCGTGGCGGCGCTTCTCGACGTGATGGTGATCTCGGAAGTGTTGGCCGTGCATGACGCGGCAACCTTCGACCGGCCGATCTATGCCGGCAACGCGATCCAGACGGTCAAGACCTCGGACGCGAAGAAGGTCATGACCATCCGCACCGCGACCTTCGATGCGGCCGGCAAGGGCGGCAACGCCCCGGTCGAGAAGGTCGCAGGCACCGTGGACGGCAGCCTCTCGGCCTGGGTCGAGGACAAGGTGGCCTCCTCCGACCGGCCGGAACTGACCTCGGCGGGCATCGTCGTCTCGGGCGGGCGCGGCGTGGGGTCGAAGGAAAGCTTCGACCTGATCGAAAAGCTGGCCGACAAGCTGAACGCCGCCGTCGGCGCCAGCCGCGCGGCGGTCGACTCGGGCTATGCGCCGAACGACTGGCAGGTCGGCCAGACCGGCAAGGTCGTTGCGCCGAACCTCTATGTCGCGGTCGGCATCTCGGGCGCGATCCAGCACCTGGCCGGGATGAAGGATTCCAAGGTCATCGTCGCGATCAACAAGGACGAAGAGGCGCCGATCTTCCAGGTCGCCGATTATGGCCTGGTCGCCGACCTCTTCACCGCCGTGCCGGAGTTGATCGAGAAGCTCTGACGGCGCGCGACGCATCCCGGTTGCGCGAGGGCCGCCCGTCTGGGCGGCCCTTTCTACATCAGGCCCCGCACCAGCGGCACCAGCCGCGCCGCCACCTCGGCATGGACCGCCGCCCCCGGCAGGCAGGCGGCCTGGGCGGCCTCGGTCTCAGGGTAGATCATGTCCAGCCGGGCCATCGCCCGCGCCTTCGGGCTGGGCACAAGCTCGACGATCCCCGACACTTCGCAGGCCAGCGCCTCGACCAAAGCCCGGTCGATCGAAACGGGGGGCCGGTCCGGCCGGTCGGCACCGGACGACAGCGTCGTATCGGCCAGCCATAGCAGGAGCCGCCGTTCGGGCAACCGGGCAAGCAGCAGGCGCATCCGCTCCACCCAGGTCCGGCGCAGCGCCTCGGTCACCACGGCACAGCGCAGCGGGTCGATGCGGTTAAGGACCGACAGGAGATGGCGGGTGAAATGGATCTCGGCGAGGTCCACCTCGGGGAACAGGGCGCGCAGGGCGGGCGTCGGGGCCAGGAACCGGTCGTTGCGCCGGGCATGGACGGTGTAGAAGGGGTTCGACAGCGCCTCGGGCCCCGTCACCTGGACCACCGCGACCCTGGCGCCCGCGGCCACTTCGAGCGCGGCAGGGTCCGACAGGTAGAAATCCGGTCCAGCATTCTGGCCTGCAAGGTTGACGACCGCCTGTCCCAGTCCGGTCTCGACCAGCGCCGGCCAGGGTTTTGCGACATATTTGCCGAAGCTTTCCGATCCACCCAGCACGGCCACATAGGGCTGTGTCAGATCGCGTGCCGGCCCCCGGAACAGCGCCCGCGAGGCACCATAGCGGCATGGAGAATAGTCGAGCGCCCCCGCGCCCGCATCAAGATGCAGCATCACACCACCCGTTTGCAGTCACCCGCGACAAACCGTGACAGAGGGAGGTTGCCGAATGGCTAAAATCAGGCGATTGGCTAAAAGTCGGTGCATTTTCCCCATGCTTGCGCGGGCCTGACGGGGCGGGCATAACCGGGGCGTCAGACGGAGGTTGCGGCGATGGAGATCAAGCGGGTGGGCGTCGTGGGCGCCGGGCAGATGGGCAACGGGATTGCCCATGTCTTCGCGCTTGCCGGTTACGACGTGCTTCTGACCGACGTGTCCGAAGAGAGCCTGACGAAGGCGCTCGCCACCATCGAGAAGAACATCGACCGCCAGGTCGCGCGCGGCAAGGTGCTGCCGGCCGACAAGCGCGCAGCGCTCGAGCGGATCAAGACCACGCTGAAGCTGGCCGACCTCGGCCAGTGCGACCTGATCATCGAGGCCGCGACCGAACGCGAGACGGTCAAGCAGGCGATCTTCGAGGATCTGATCCCGCATCTGAAGCCCACTACGATCCTGACCTCCAACACCTCGTCGATCTCGATCACGCGCCTTGCCAGCCGCACCGACCGGCCGGAAAAGTTCATGGGCTTCCACTTCATGAACCCTGTGCCGGTGATGCAGCTCGTCGAGCTGATCCGCGGCATCGCCACCGACCAGGAGACGGTGGACACCCTGCACGAGGTCGTCCGCCGTCTCGGCAAGACCGCCGCCCATGCCGAGGATTTCCCGGCCTTCATCGTCAACCGCATCCTGATGCCGATGATCAACGAGGCGGTCTATACGCTGTATGAGGGCGTGGGCTCGGTGCAGTCGATCGACCAGTCGCTCAAGCTGGGGGCAAATCACCCGATGGGGCCGCTGGAGCTGGCGGATTTCATCGGGCTGGACACCTGCCTTGCCATCATGAACGTGCTGCACGAGGGGCTGGCGGATACCAAGTACCGGCCTTGCCCGCTACTCACCAAATATGTCGAGGCCGGCTGGCTGGGCCGCAAGACCCAGCGGGGGTTCTACGACTACCGGGGCGAAGTGCCCGTTCCGACGCGCTAGGCGGCTCGTCGCGGACTGCGTCACTCCTCGCCGGGCGCCACCGACGAGGAGACGAAGTCGAACGAGAAGGTCTTCGCGTTCATGCCCGATCCTTGAGGGACAGCGTATGCTCGCGCAGCCAGGCCAGGAACCCCCGCGGATTGCCTTCCCACTTCTTCAGCTCTTCCGCCGGAATCGGTTCCCCGATCACCGGCCGGGTCGGCTTGAACAGGCAGCGTTTGATCTCATACAGCAGCAACCCCTGCCGCAGCGTATCGCTGATCTGGTTGGCGATCTGGAACCAGCGGCTGTTCTGGCCGGGGAAGTAGATCGGCAGGATCGTGGCGCCGGTGGAGCGCACGATCTTGTGGGTGAAGACGTTCCACTCGCCCTCGACCGCCGGGCCCCACCAGCCTTCCGACATCGCCACCTTGCCCGCCGGGAACAGGATGATGACCCCCCCGGCCTTCAGGTGCTTCATCGTTTCCTCCCGCATGATCAGACCCAGTTCGCGGGCGTTGTCCTCGTGCGGGAAGGGGACGGGGATCATGAACTCCTCGACCTCGGGGATGCCGGTCAGCAGCGACCGGGTCAGGATCTTGAAATCCGACCGGACCCGGTTGACCATCTCGGCGAGGACCATGCCGTCCACCAGACCCGAGGGGTGGTTCGACACCACGACCAGCGGCCCGGTCTTCGGTATCAGGGCGATCTCTTCGGGCGGGGTCAGGATCGTGATGCCCATGTGGCGGATCGCCTTGGGCCAGAAGGGTGGGCCGAAGGGGGCACCGGATTTCTCGAAACTGCGGATCAGGCGCAGAAGCTGGACCTTGGCGGTCAGCCATTCGATCGTCCGGATCGTGCCGGCCTTGAACGGGCTCTTGAACGTCCCCGCATAGGACAGCCGGCGCATGTCGTATTGCCGGGCCGCAGGGGACACGGATGGGAGCGGCGCCTCGACGGCGATGTGGCTATGTTCGGTCACGTAGCGGCGTTCCCCGGAACTGCCCGGAACGAGTCCGGGCATCCGCCTCAATAATCCTCTCCGAAGCGCGCCGCAACAAGGGCCTCCAGCGCATCGGCGAGTTTCTCCGCTTCCTCGCCCTCGCAGGTCACGTCGATCGAGGTGCCCCGCGATGCCCCCAGCATCAGAAGCCCCATGATCGAATCGCCCGAAACCTCCATCCCGTCCTTGGCCACCGTGGCGCGGGCGTCATGCGCCTCGACCACTTCGACGAACTTGGCCGAGGCGCGGGCGTGCAGGCCCTTTTCGTTGACGATGCGCAGGGTTCGGGTGGTCATCCTGGTCCCTCAGGCCCCGCCGCCAAGGTCGAGGCTGTTGATATACTTGCGTCCCGCGTCCAGCGCGGCGGCCACGGCCTCGGGCACGGGCAGGTCGCGCGACTTGGCCAGCTTGATCAGCATCGGCAGATTCGCGCCATAGAGGATCCGGCGCCCCGAGGCGGCACAGGCCGGCAGCGACAGGTTCGACGGCGAGCCGCCGAACATGTCGGTCACCAGCACCACACCCTGCCCCATGTCGACATCGTCGGCGGCTGCGCAGATTTCCGCCTGCTTGGCGCTGCGGTCGTGGTCATCCTCGATCGAAATGGCGCGCACGCCGTCCTGCCGGCCCACGACATGCTCGACCGCCGAAAGATATTCGCGCGCCAGACCGCCATGAGCCACGATCACGATTCCGATCAAGCGCCCGCCACCTTCATTGCGTCCGGCTGCATCGCCGCAGCCTTGCGTTCCAGTTCCCGGTGCCGTTTTGACACCGGCCAGCCCGCCTCTGCAAGCGCGGATCCGACCATTTCGGCCATGGCAACGGACCTGTGTTGCCCTCCGGTGCAGCCAAAGCCGATCGCCAGATGCGCCTTGCCCTCGTCCAGTTGGGCCGGAAGGAGAAACAGCAGCAGATCTTTCACCCTCTGGAAGAACTCGGCGAACCGCGGGTCGGCGCGGACGAAGGCTTCGACCGCCGAATCACGGCCGTCGAGCGGGCGCAGGGCAGGTTGCCAGTGCGGATTGGCCAGGAACCGGCAGTCGAAGATCATGTCCATCCCGCGCGGCACACCCCGCTTGTAGCTGAAGGACTGGACCGAGACCGAAAGCCGCCCCGTCGCGCCCACGTCGAACCGGCGGGCGATCTCGGCCTTCAGGTCGTGGCTCGTCAGTTCGGTGGTGTCGATGAGGTGATCCGCCCTGACCCGGATCGGCGCCAGCAGGTCGATCTCGCGGTCCACCCCCTGCGCCGGGGTCTCGTCGGGTGCCAGCGGATGGCGGCGGCGGGTTTCGGAGAACCGCTGGATCAGCACGCCGGGGGCACAGTCGAGGTAGAGCACCTCCAGCCCGACCTTGGGATCGCGGGTCAGCCGGTCGATCAGTTCGATCAGCGAGGTCGTGTTGAAATCGCGGTTGCGGACATCGAGGCCAAGCGCGATCGGCCGGCCCAGGGGCGCGCCCTCGACCAGTCGCGGCACCAGCGACAGGGGGATGTTGTCGATTCCTTCGTAACCCAGATCCTCCAGCACCCGGATCGCCGTTGTCCGCCCGGCACCCGAGGGGCCGGTGACGAAGACAAGGTGATGATCCATCGCAGGGTCTGGCGTCATGTGCGATTCCGGGGCGGTCAGGCCTCACGTCCATGGCGAAGATAGAGCATCAGCGCCTCGGGAAAATGGTCGTTTCGCGCGCGCAGCACAAGGGGAAGCGCGTGTCCCAGAATCGTGAGGCTGCGGCGCGCGGGCAGGCGATCGGGCTCATCCCGGCCCAGGTCCACCGCCAAGTCCAGGGCGGTTTCGCCCCGCGCGGGCGCGCGCAGCACGCCGACCCCGCGCGCCTCGATCAGCCCGACGAGGTCGGGGTTGGGACAGGTGGCCCAGAGCCGGCCGTCGCGCGCCTCGACCCGGGTCCGGTCGTCCGACACCAGGAGCGCCCCGAGCGCGATCAGCCGCTGGGCCAGCGCCGATTTTCCCGACCCCGACGGCCCGAGGATCAGGAGCCCCCTTCCCTCCAGCGCCACGCAGGTGGCGTGCAGCGTCTCGACGGTTCCGCTCACACCGGCAGGCCGACGACGAACCGGGCGCCGAGCGGGTCGGAGGTCGGGTCGGCGGCGGTGGGACGGATGTTCTCGGCCCAGATCACACCGCCATGCGCCTCTACGATCTGCTTGGAAATGGCAAGGCCCAGGCCGGAATGCTTGCCGAACTCGGACTGGGGCCGTTCCGAGTAGAAGCGCTTGAACACCTTGGTCAGCGCCTGTTCCGGGATGCCCGGCCCGGTGTCCTCGACCACGACCAGCACCCGGTTCTCGCGCCGTCGCGCCCAGACGCGGACCGCGTCGCCATCCTCGCAGAACGAGATGGCATTGGTGATGAGATTCACGAAGACCTGCGCCAGCCGGGCCTCGAGCCCGTGGATGATGATCGGCTCGGGCGGCAGGTCGATGATGAAGTCCACCCCCTTCTCGCCTGCCTGCTGCGACAGGTACTGGCAGAGGTTCGACAGGGTCTTGAGCAGGTTGAACTCTTCCTCCTGCTCCTTCACCAGTTCCGAATCCAGCCGCGAGGCGTTCGAGATGTCGCTGACCAGCCGGTCCAGCCGGCGCACGTCATGCTCGATCACGTCCAGCAGCTTGTCGCGGTGTTCGTCCTTCTTGACGAAGCGCAAGGAGCCCACAGCCGACCGCAGCGAGGCCAGCGGGTTCTTGATCTCGTGCGCCACGTCGGCTGCGAACTGCTCGTTGGCGTCGATCCGGTCATAGAGCGCCGAGACCATGCCGCGCATGGCCACCGACAGGCGGCCGATCTCGTCGGGCCGGGCGGCCAGGTCGGGGATGCGCACGCGGCCGGGCGCCACCCGGCGCGAGTCGCGGTCGCGGCCCACCTCGGCGGCGGCGGCGAG
>JBKBVC010000099.1:0-6752 GCA_046289805.1 Tabrizicola sp. | reverse complement strand
TCTCGCACCCGGACCCGCGCGATCCGTGGTGGACCCCCGCTACCTCCGCGCGCTACCCCAGACGCGCCGCCCTCGCCCTCGCTCCGGACGGACTGAGAACCGATCCCGCGGTCCGGGCCGCCCTCAACGACGCCGCCCGGGCCCTCGAAGCCCATGGCTGGGAGATCGGCACCCCGGCCCTTCCCCCGTTCCGCGAGGCGATGGAGCTCCAACTCACCCTCTGGCTCGCCGAATTCGGTCTCGGCGGCGCCGAAGCCGTCGCCCGCGAAGCCGACCCCGACGCAAGCTTCGTCCACCGTGAACTCACCAGGCTCGCCCCGGCGCCCACGCTGGAAAGCTTCATGCGCGCCTTGCAAGCCCGCGCCCGCCTCGCCCGCCTCTGGCGCGGTTTCTTCGCCGACTGGCCGGTCCTTCTGACCCCGGTCTCGGGCGTCCTCCCCTTCCCCGACCACTACGACACCTCCAGCGCCGAAGCCTTCGCCGAAGTGATCGAGGCCCAGATGCCGCAGATCGCGCCGCCCCTCATGGGCCTCCCCGGACTGACGGTAACGACCGCGCGCACCGCCACCCACCCCCTCGGCATCCAGGCCCTCGCAGACCGGGGGCGCGAAGACATCCTCCTCGACCTCGCCGACCTCCTCGCCGCCGAGATCCCCGCCGTGCCCCCGCAGGTCGGGCTTCAGCCCGATCCCCCCCGCAAGTGACTGCGTTCTTCGGCACAGATCTCCCGCGCCCCCGCTTTCATCTGTCCGGAAATATCCCCGCCGGAGGCACGCCCGAGCCGGTTGGCGCGCAGCGCCAGAGGCGAGACCACAGACTTGCGCGAAGCGCACCTCTCCTCACCCGTTCCAACCCGCAGGACACGCCGGCCCAAGGTGCGTCCCTCCCCCTCCGTGAGGAGGGGAGGGGGTGGGAGGGGGCCAGCGCGAACATCCTTAACCCCAGGTAAACGAAAAAAGCCAAGCCTTTGATTTCAAGACGACTCCGGCGTTTGTCCACCGTGGACACCCTTCAGTGCCGCCCCCCGCAGACCTCGCAATCGGCCCGTTTCCTCACCCCGATCACCCGGGTTTCCATGTACAGCGCATCGTGGATCATCAGGCGCCCCGCCAGCGTCTCCCCGGCCCCCGTGACCCACTTCACGGCCTCCATCGCCATCATCGCCCCGATGACCCCCGGCAGGGGCGCGGCAACGCCCGCCTCGGCGCAGGTCGGCACCAGGCCGCGGGCGGGTTTCACCGGGAAGACGCAGGCATAGCACGGCCCCCCCTTCGCCGGATCGAACAGGCTGAGCTGCCCCTCCCACTGCGTGATCGCCCCCGAGACCAGCGGCACCCCCGCCGCCACGCAGGCCCGATTGACCAGATAGCGGGTGTCGAGGTCATCGGTTCCGTCCAGGACCAGGTCGTAGTCCCGGACCAGGTCCCCCGCGATCTCTTCGGTCAGTTTCCGATGATAGGGCCGCACCTCGATGAACGGGTTCAAGGCGCGCATCGCGATCTCGGCCGAGAAGACCTTCGGCATCCCGATCCGCCCGTCGGTGTGGATCACCTGCCGCTGCAGGTTCGACCCCTCGACCACGTCATGATCGATCACCCCGATCGTGCCCACACCTGCCGCCGCCAGATAGAGCAGCGCCGGAGATCCCAGCCCCCCTGCCCCGACCACCAGCACGCGCGCGCCCTTCAGTCGCTTCTGCCCCGGCCCCCCGATCTCGCGCAGGATGATGTGGCGGGCATAGCGGTCCAGCTCTGCCTCGCGGAAGGTGCCCGGCGGTGGCGGCGGGGCGGCAGGTTCCGGGGCCTTGCGCCGCCGCAGCGCCCGCAGCAGCTCGCGATAGCCAAGGACGGCGGCCGCAAGCAGCCCCAGGACCGTCCAGCCGGGCAAGTCTCCCCCGACGACCCTGGCCATCGGGTTCTCCACCGGAAACGGCAGATGCACGACCATCAGGAAAGCCCACCAGCCTGCCGCCAGCAGCAGCCACCGCTCGCCCCAACCGCGCCACCGGGCCAGAGCCCAAAGTCCAATGAACCCCAGAAGCCCGATCACGACCGCATCCCGGTCGAGCCGAAGCCGCGCGTCCCCCGCGCCGTCTCGTCCAGCGCCTCGACCACCGCGAAGCCAGCCTGCACCACCGGAGCCACTACGACCTGCGCCACCCGGTCGCCGTGACGGATCGTGTAGGGCTCGGTCCCGAGATTGATCAGCGAGACCCCCAGCGGCCCCCGGTAATCGCTGTCGATCGTGCCGGGCGTGTTCGGCAGGGTCAGCCCGTGCCTTGTGGCCAACCCCGACCGAGGCCGCACCTGCATTTCATACCCCTCGGGGATCGCCACCCGGATTCCCGTCGGACAGATCGCCCGCCCCATCGGCGCCAGCGTCAGGCCCGCCTCGCGCTGAGCCTCGGGGAAATTCGCGCACAGGTCCGCCCCTGCTGCCCCCGCGGTATGATAAGTGGGCAAGGGCAGGCTACGGTCCGCCCAGTCTTCCCACATCACCTGAACAACCGGCCCCATCGCCCCGCCTTTCATCTGTCCCCAAATATCCCCGCCGGAGGCTCCTGCAACCCAGATCAGCGCAAGGCCTCGGCGATCCGAGCTGCCAGGCGCCGCGCGACCTCGTCCTTGCCCATCCGGGGCCATGCCTCGGCACCCGCGTCGGAAATCAGCACCACCGCATTCTCGGTTCCGCCCATGATCCCGGTCCCCGGCGAGACGTCATTCGCCACGATCCAGTCACAGCCCTTGCGCGCCCGCTTGGCCGTGGCATGGGCGACGACATCCGTGGTCTCGGCGGCGAAACCCACCACCAGCCGCGGCCGCTGCGCCCCCTGCGCAACTGTCGCCAGGATGTCCGGGTTCTCGGCGAACTCCAGCGCCGGGGCCTTGCCCGACCCGTCCTTCTTCAGCTTCTGCCCGCTTGCATTGGCCACCCGCCAGTCCGCCACCGCCGCCGCCATCACCGCCGCGTCGGCCGGCAGAGCCGCCTCGACCGCCGCCGCCATTTCCTGCGCCGTCTCCACCCGCAGGACTTCCACTCCATCGGGCGGAGGCACGGTCGCAGGCCCGGTCACGAAGGTCACACGGGCGCCAAGGTCGCGCAGTGCAGAGGCAAGGGCCGTTCCCTGCGCGCCCGACGAGCGATTGGCGATATACCGCACCGGATCGATCGGCTCGTGCGTCGGACCGGAGGTCACGATCACATGCTTCCCTGCCAGGGGCCCGCCCCCAAGCGCAGCGCCAATCGCCGCGACAATGGCCTCAGGCTCCGCCATCCGCCCCGGCCCGTATTCGCCGCAGGCCATCTCGCCATCGTCCGGGCCAACCATCAGCACTCCGTCGCCCCGCAACAGCGCCAGGTTGCGCTGCGTCGCCGGATGCTGCCACATCCGAACGTTCATGGCCGGTGCCACCAGCACCCGCTTGTCTGTCGCGAGAAGCAGAGTCGAGGCCAGATCGTCCGCCCGGCCCCCTGCCATCTTCGCCAGAAGGTCCGCCGTGGCGGGGGCCACGACCAGCAGGTCCGCCGAGCGCGACAGCTCGATATGTCCCATCTCGGCCTCGGAGGTCAGGTCGAACAGCGCCTCGTGCACCTTCGACTTCGCCAAGGCCCCCACCGACAGCGGCGTCACGAACTCCGCCCCCGCCCGGGTCAGCACCGGCACCACCGTCCCGCCCGCCTTCTGGATCAGCCGGATCAGCTCCAGCGCCTTGTAAGCCGCTATCCCGCCCCCGATCACCAGAAGTATGCGCTTGCCAGACAACATCGGCAGGTCTCCCATGGCCTGCCGTCAGGTGTAGGGGCCGGACGGGCCAACATCAACACCCTGCCCGCCCCGCCAGAACCGCCGAGCTGCCTGCGCGTCCTTCACGCGCAGGCGGCGAGACACAGGCTTGCGCCGCAAGGCGCTCGATTGGACAGGCGTCCGGGGCGAACAGCGCACCGGCCGGCGCGGTCAGGCCAGGAAATGCCGCACCTCGCGCGACTGCATCTCCAGCGACCGGCGCATCTTGGCGAAGGCCGCAGCTTCCAGCTGGCGAACGCGCTCTTTCGACAACCCCAACTCCTCGCCGAGCGATTCCAGCGTCCGGCCCTCGTCCTTCAGCTTGCGTTCGGCGACGATGTAGCGCTCGCGCGCGTTCAGGCCCTTCATCGCGGTGACGAGCCAGCCCCGCAAGCGCGCGCCGTCGTGCGCATCCTCGATCGCTTGCGCGGCCTGTCGGCCTTCATCCTCCAGCGCGTCGATCCATTCGCGCCCGTCCTCGTCGGACGATTGCGTCGCGTTCAACGAAAGATCCGACCCCGACAGCCGGCCTTCCATCATTTCCACATCGGCCACCGGCACCCCGATGTCGGCTGCCACCATCTGCCGCAACTGGTGCTGGTCCAGTACCTCGCCGCGCTGCGAGGCCTCGCGTTCCAGTTTGGCCTGGACCCGCCGCAGGTTGAAGAACAGCGCCTTCTGGCTGGAGGTGGACCCCGTGCGCACCATCGACCAGTTCCGCATCACATAGTCCTGGATCGAGGCCTTGATCCACCAGACGGCATAGGTGGAAAACCGGACGCCGCGTTCGGGATCGAACTTGTCGGCGGCCTTCATCAGGCCAAGGCTTGCTTCCTGGATCAGGTCGTTCATCGGCGCGCCATAGCGGCGGAACTTCGCGGCCATGCTGATTGCCAGCCGCATGTAGGCGGTAATCAGCCGGTGCAGCGCGCGCTCGTCGCGCTTCTCGCGCCAGGCGCGGGCCAGTTGCAGCTCGGTCTCGGCATCGAGAAGCTCGGCCTTCATCGCTTGGCGCGACACGTTCAGATCGGTATATCCGTCAAGTGCCATGACCACCTCCAGATCATCCTGCCGCTGCGGTTCCGCCTGTTCTTTACCGTCTTACGAGGCCAACCCGTGACTGGATCACTCCCGCCCCTCACTTTGGTCATCGGCGGCGCGCGGTCGGGCAAATCCGCCTTCGCCGAGGGCCTGGTCACCGGTTCTGGCTGCCCCCGCCGCTACATCGCCACGGCCGAAGCCTGGGACGACGAGATGCGCGACCGCATCGCCCGCCACCGCGCCGACCGGGGCACCGGCTGGATCACCGTTGAGGCCCCGCTCGACCTGTCCGCCGCGCTGGCGGCGGTGCGGGCCGAGGAGGCGGTGCTGGTCGATTGCGCCACGCTCTGGCTGACCAACCATCTGCTGGCCGACCACGACATCGCCGCCGAGACCGCGCGCCTGCTTTCCGCCCTGTCCGCCTGCCCGGCTCCGGTCGTCATCGTCAGCAACGAAACGGGTTGGGGAATCGTTCCCGAAAACGCGCTCGCCCGACGGTTTCGGGACGAGCAGGGCCGGCTGAACCAGCGGCTTGCCGCCGAAGCGGATCTCGTGGTCGCCGTCATGGCCGGCCTCCCGATGGTCCTGAGGGGCAGGCTTCCGTGACCCGGTTCTGGCTCGTCCGCCACGGTCCGACCCATGCAAGAACGATGATCGGCTGGACCGACCTGCCGGCCGACCTCTCGGACCGCGCCGCGCTCGCCCGCCTGTCCGCGCATCTTCCCGCCGGGGCGCCCGTCATCTCCTCCGACCTGTCCCGCGCCATCGCCACCGCCGATGCGCTGGGGAATCGCCCCCGCCTGCCGCACGACCCGCATCTGCGCGAGATCCATTTCGGCCAGTGGGAAGCGCGCGGCTTCGACGAGATCGAGGCCGAGCAGCCCGATCTGATCCGCGCCTTCTGGGATCAGCCAGGCGGGGTGCGCCCGCCCGGCGGCGAAAGCTGGAACGCGCTGACCGCGCGCACCTGGGCGGCGCTGGACCGCCTGCGCGGCACCGCCCCGGACATCATCGTCGTCGCCCATTTCGGCCCGATCCTCGCCGCCCTGCAACGCGCCGAGGGCCTGACGCCCGGGCAGGTCTTCGCCCATCGCATCGACACCCTATCGGTCACCTGTCTCACCTACGGCCCCCCGCCCCGCGTGTTCGCAATCAATCACCGTCCGTGATGCAACCGGCCACGATTCTTCGTTTCCCTTGCCCGACGCCGCAGGGTTCAATGCGCGGGAAAGGACAACAGACATGACCTATGACCTCGTGATCGGCGACCGCGCCTATTCCAGCTGGAGCCTGCGCGGCTGGCTGCTCTTCGACGCCTTCGGCATCCCCGTGCGCACGATCTCGGCCCGGCTCTACACCGACGAGCTGGCGACCGTGCTGCGCGATTTTCCCCCGGCGCGCACCGCCCCCACGATGCGCACCCCCGAAGGCTCCGTCGTCCCCGAGACCATCGCGATCGCCGAGGAACTCGCCAGCCGCCACCCCGAGGCCGGGATCTGGCCTGCCGACCCCCACGCCCGCGCCACCGCCCGGGTCCTCGCCGCCGAGATGCATGCCGGCTTCACCGCGCTCCGCAGCCATTGCCCGATGAACCTGCGGGTCAGCTACACGGACTGCCAGCCGCCGGACGAGGTCTTGGCCGACCTCCGCCGCCTCGAAACGCTCTGGTCCTGGGCGCGTCGGACGACGCGGTCCACCACGCCCTGGCTCTGCGGAGCCTATTCCGCGGCGGATGCCTTCTTCGCCCCCGTCGCCAGCCGGATCGCCACCTACAACCTGCCGGTCAATGCCGAGGCCATGCTCTATGTCAACGCGCAGCTCGCCCACCCGAGCTTCCGCCGCTGGCGCGCGATGGGGATGGTGGACGGCGCCGACCAGGAGTTCTACCGCCGCGACTGGCCCCGCCGCGACTGGCCCGGTCCGGTGC
>JBKBVC010000098.1:0-6759 GCA_046289805.1 Tabrizicola sp. | reverse complement strand
GGCGAGCACCTTGATCGCGGTGGACTTGCGCGCGCCCTGCGGCCCCTCGAGGATCAGCATGTGGTCGGCCTTCACGCCTGGCCGGTATATGCGGGCGACGGCGGAGATCAGCCAGAGTGCGCCAATGGTGTGATGGAACGCGGTGGGTTCGGCGCCGAGATAGCTGCTGGTCCACGTCTCGATCCGGGGCGTGCCGTCCCATGTCAGGGTATCCAGCCAGTCGCGGACGGGATGGATGCGGTGTTCGCGGGCGACTGCGCCGACGGCACGACTGACCACGAGCGGCGCGACATTCACCCCGCGCAGCTGCAGCCATTCAGCGGTCCGGACATCGTCCGCATCCTCCCACGGACGTGGAAACGGGCCGGTAGCGGTATCCCACGGCAGCGGTTGGCGGACAACGATCTCCTGCGAGAAGTCGTCGAAGGCCAGCACGCCCGCGAAAGCGACGTCGGACGTCAGCGCGATGATGACATTGGCCTCGTTGCGCTCGGGCGTTCCGACCAGATCCTGGCGCAGGCGGTTGAACCAGGCCGGTTTGGCGATCCGCACATGGGGATCGCCGGAGACGTTCACGCGCTTCACCAGTTCGACCAACTGCTTGTCGAGGATAGACATGGCGATGCCGGTTGTGGTCTTTATGCGGGCAAGGATCTGGCGCGCGGGCAACGGCTCCAGCCGCGCAAGGGCAATGCGGCCCAGAAGTTCGCCAAGGGCGGAGATATCGGGCGGGTTGGTCAATGCATCGGCGGCCGCCACCAGGTCAGTGATGATGTCGCCAGCAGATGGCAAGCGATCCATCGCGGCGGGCGGGTCTTCGGTCGGCAGCCCCTGGGGCGGGCCGTAGTCCTCGGTGTGCGCCCTGCGCAGAAGGTCGTCGTTGAAGTCGTCGCCATGGAGCGGGACCACGATCTCGTTCGGAATGTCGGCCCGGTTCAGCCGGTCCGAGAGCGAGGCGGCCGCCTGACGACCGGCATCGCCAGCATCGGCATAGATCGTGACCCGTGTCGTGCCCTCAGGCCAGCGAAAGCGCGCGAGGCCATCCGCGGACAGCGCCGCCCAGACGGCGGTCCCGAACAGGGCATGCGCTGCCAGGGCGGTCTCGATGCCCTCGGCAATACCAAGGTGGCCGCCCGCAGGCATGGCGAACAGGCGCACGGCCGCTTCGGCAACCGATCCCAGCATCTTCTTCCCGGCAGGCGCCTTGGCGCTGCCGTCGTCCATGAGGAAGGTCCTGTGGATGCCCGGCGCGCGGGTGCCGTCCGCCAGTCGAGGCAATGCGATCAGCCCCGGCCATCCACGCCGCGTGTCGAAATCCGGCAGGTCGGGATGGAACAGCAGATCCGGGCATCCCGGATCAGTGAGGCCGCGCGCATGCAGGTATGCCTCGCCCACGGTTCCGGCGAGCGGCTGGGCGCCATCGACCAGACGCGCAACCTCGGTTGAATGGTCGGGCTTCGGGCGCGGCAAGGATCGAAGTGCGGGGCGATCCATGCCTGCAATCCGCGCCGCTTCGTCGAAGAGCGCGCCGTCGCTCAGCCCCGTCGCCTGCGCGATCAGATCGATGGGCCCGGCGCTTTCTCCGGTCGCATAGTCGAAGCCCCAGCCCGCATAGGGCCCGTCGAGGTGGATGGTGCACGACCCTTCCTTGCGCGGTGGGCGGCCGGACAGGTCGGCACAGCGTAAGGAGCGACGGTCGCGCGCCAGCCGCGCCTCCGGAAAGATGCCGGGGAGCCAGTCGCCTGCGGTGGCGGCAAGCCGAGCCTTCACGGCGGCCAGATCGTGGCGTGCCTTCGGCGTGGCGGCATCGTTGAGATCGATCATCGCGTCCCCTCACGCCAGGAGGACGAGGCCGCGCTCGGCGCGGGTGATGGCAGTGTATAGCCAGCGGCGGCGGTCGATCTCGCTGCGTCCCAGCCCGTCGTCCCAGACGATCACGTTCTCCCACTGCGATCCTTGCGCCTTGTGGGCAGTGATCGCCCATCCGAAGGTCGCCTCGGTCAGCTTGCGCTTTTCCCGCCAGTCGCGGTCATGGCGCTTGGCGTCATAGGCGACGTGATCCTCGAAATGCCCCTTGTAGATGCGCAACCGGCCCGGGCGGCCGTCGGTGTCGAATGGCGTGACACGTCGTCCGTCTTCGTCATGCACCACGGCCGAGAAGTAGAGGCTGCCCTCGTCGACGATATCCTCGAGGGTCAGGAACATGCCGTTGATCAAGCCAAGCGAATTGTCGTTCTTCAGGCAGATGATCTTTTCCGCCGCGCCGGTCGGCAGATATGTCTCCCCCAGCCCGGCCGCCGCCCGCATCGCGTTGTTCAGCTGGAAGCGCGTCGCGTTCAGGCCGCAGATCAACTGCCCCCCGCGAAGCGCCTGATCCGGCGTGATGTCGCCCTTGCGCAGCTTGGCGACATGGGCGTCATAAACCCCGAACCCGATGGGTTCCCCCATCCGTGCCATGGTGGCGAGACGGATGATGGCGCTCTCGGCCGCCTGACGGTGAATCTCGGTCAGCATCACGTCGGGGGCGTCCCGGGTGAAGGCCCCTTCGCCCTTGATCGGCGGCAACTGACCGGGATCGCCCAGCACGAGGATCGGCTTGCCGAAACTCATCAGGTCGCGGGCCATCTCCTCGCCCACCATCGACACCTCGTCCAGCACGATGAGCCGCGCATCCGCGGCATCGCTTTGCGGGTTCAGGGCGAAACGGGGATGCTTCATCGAGGACAGCGCCTGGCGCATCGCCTCGATCCCGGCTTCGGCCGCAGTCCTGTCGAATCCGGTGAGCTTGCGTGCGGCAGTCTCGGCATCCTGAACCTTGGCGGCTGCTGCGGCGATTTCCTCCTCGGTCGCCTCGATCACCGTGTAGATCAGGCTGTGGATGGTGCGGGCGGGTGTGCCCTTGCGAGTCAGCACCAGCGCAGCCTTGCCGGTGAAGGTCGCGGTGACGACGCCCGGCACGCAACTGCCATCCCTGGCGCTGCGGTGGGGCGACAGACCGAGGTCGTCGAGGGCGAATTTCAGGACCGTGCTCTTACCCGACCCGGCATAGCCGAAGAGCCGGAACACCTGCTGCTCCTCGGTGCGGTTCTCGAACCAGTCGCGGACCTCGGCGATGGCGGCGGCCTGCGCGGCCGAGGGGACGAAGTCAGACATCGACGCCCCTCCAGCACCGCTCTGCCCATGCGCAGGGCGCATGCCACTTGCCGGCCGCCATGCCGCCGCGGCAGAGAATTGCCGATGGCTCGGCCGCGGCTCGCGGCAGCCATTCCCCGGCCTCTGAGGCTCGCACCACTGCAACGGCACGATCCGACATTTCCTGCGCGAGATGCGCATCGAAGGGCACGAGCTCGGCGTGCAGTTCCATCGTGTCGCGGTTCAGTGCGGTGAAGAGCGCCGGCTGCGGCAGGTCCATGTAGGCCTGATAGAGGGCGATCTGCGCAGCATACACAGGGCGCGCGAGGCTGACGCCGCGCTTGACCACGTCCTTCCAGCTGGCCGCGCCGAGCGCCTTGTTTTCCCAGAGCGCGGGATAGTCCATCGCGACGGGACCCGAGACGAAGCAGCCGTCGATATGGCCCTTGAACCGGCCCGCCATGGCCTCGAAGCCGAACTGGCGGCCATCGGGGCGTTCGGTGCGCAGGTCGAACCCGGCGATCCGGAACCAGCCTGCCACGATGTCCTCGGCCCGGTGACCCGCCTCGAAGATCCGCAGCGTGCGCGGCGCGAACTCCTCGCCCTCGTCCTTGGGCGCCGCGAGGTAGTCGTACTGGATCTGGCGCAGGCAGTCGCGCCCGAGACCCGAGGAACTGACATAGCTGCGCGGACGCTCGGCGCGGTGGCGCGCGGCCAGCGCCGTGTCGATGGCGGCGGAAACCGCCTCCGCGATGGGCGGGCGCTGGGCGCCGGCGCCGTAGAGGAAGCCCGAGCCGCGGTTCAGGTCGATCATCGCTCGCGCTCCCAGAACCCGCCGGCCTGCGCGATGCAGGTCAGCTTGTGGAACTGCGCGTCCGTCAGCCGGGCGCTTTCGCCGAACCGCGCGAGCTTCTCGCGGAGGCTGTCGCAGAACTCGATCTCGAAGTCGGTGACGGCGTTCTTGGTGGCCGCCTCGAGCAGAGGTTTCCAGCTGCAGGACGCGGTGTCGTCGTTCAGGTCGATCATGACCGTGCCCTCCGACGCTTGCCGACGGCGACGGGATGACGATCTCCGGTCCTCCCGCGGCAGTATTCGAGGAAACCGGGCGCGTTCAGGTTCTCGCGCTGCGTCCCCCACGCGAGGTTGTCGGCGCGATTGTTCGCGGCGTTCTCGTCGAGATGCATGACGACGGCGCGGTCGAACGGCGCGGGTCCGTGGAACGCCTCCGCGACGAGCCTCGCGACCTTGTAGGTCGTTCCGCGCACCACGATGATGAAGCGCGCATCCTGCTTGTTCCACACGCCGAAGGTCGGCGTGCCCCCGTAGGATCGTTCGCCGCCCTTGGGCATCGGACCGCGATAGGGCGAGAGCATCACGCGGCCCTCGCTGCTCACCAGCACGTCGGGGACGCTCGGGACGATTCTCCAGATTTCACCGTTGGTCATTTCGCCCTCCGACTAGAATGGCAGAGGGTCGTCGAGAGCCGTGCCGGTGCGCTCCTTGCGCGCGGCCTGGTCCTGCATGCTGTCGATGTAGCCGGTGACGGCAGCCTCGATCAGGCGGTCGATGTCCTCGGCGCTGCGGTGGAAGAAGGGCTCCATGAGCCCGAGGTCGGTGAGCGCTTCGGCGAAGGGCATCCGCGCATCGCGGATCGCACGGGCCTCGCGCGCGGTCTTGTCGATCATGCCGTTGTTCCTTTGAGCGATGGCGCTGCCCGCGTCCTGACAGCGGCGCGAGCAGAAGCGGTGGTACGGATGACGATCCCAGCGGAGGCCGTGGCAGTAGCCGAAGCCGCGCGCCTCTCGGGCGCAGACGGCGCAGATCGTCACCCGAGCAAGAGAGTCGCGATCAGGTCGTCCCGCGGCCAATCCTGCCGGTGAAGCCGTTCCGACTGCATCACGATCCAGCGCGAGATGGAGTTCACCGCCATGGCTTCGAGGTCGCCGAGGGTAAGGCTTGCGATGGGTTGGTGCAGTCTTCCTCGGGCCTCGAGCCATTTGCCGATCTCCAGAGCGGCGGCGCGCGTCACATGCGCCTGCCATTCGTCGGGGGTCATGGGCCGGTCGCCCGGCCCAGCCCCATCGGGCTCGGCGGTGGTGGATCGCGCCGACCCACCCGACCGCCGCTTCCGCCGCGCCTCAGCCATTGAGCCAGGCGGGCATGGCGGGGGTGCCCGGCGCGGCGGGTGCGGGGGCCTGCGGCGCGGGTGGAGCGGCCGGGGCGTTCTGCGACCCCCAGGCGGGCGACGGTGCCGACGCGGGCTGCGGTGTCGCGCCCCAGTTAGGCGCTGCGGGCGACGGTTGCGCCGCGCCCCAGGCCGGTGCCGGGGCCTGCCAGCCTGGCGCCGCGACGCTCGCGGCCTTGCGCGGCGGGGCGTTGACCGGATCGGGCGGGACGGTTTCGCCACGCATGATGGCGGCATGGTGCGGCTCGTCGGGCAGAACGACGTTGGCGATGCGGTTCTGGTCGCGGTACTGCGGGTTGGAGGCGGGCTCCACCATGATGCGCGCGGCGAAGACGATGCCGTCCAGATGCCGCAGGCCGGGCAGAACCCGCTTGGCCTTGGCTGCGGGGCTTTCGTCCCTGGGATCAAGGCCAAGGGCGCTGTCCACGATGGCGCGAAAGGTGGATTTCGAGATCTTCCAACCGATGGACTGCCCTTTCTCGTCCAGCTTGCCGCCCGCCACGGTGAAGCTCTGCCAGAACTTCCGCCGGGCATGGGGGCCGTCGACCACGGTGAATTCGCAGTCGAGCATGCGGGCGTCGCTGGACTGCGAAGCCTTCAGCAGCCCCGCATCCGCCGGGGTCGCGCCGTTCACGCCGCCGGGGCGAATGGTCAGCCGCACCTTGGCGAAGGTGCCGTCCGGGATCAGTTCCCCGATGGGGGCCATCTGCGGCTGGGCGTCGTTGAGATCGTAGCTCATGGGTCTGTCCTTTGCGTCTGGATCAGGAGGGATTGGCGGGATGTGCGGGTGCGCGGCCGTCTATGCGGGCGAGCAGCGCGCCGAGGTCGGGCGGCTCGGTCACATCGAGGCGGCCGGAACGATCCTTGGCGGGAAGGCCCCACGGGTTGCCCGACTTGCAGACGAGGCGACGCTCGGCGGAGGTCTCCTCCAGGGTCCAGTCGCCCTTGGCGTCGCGGCCGAAGAGCTGCATGGAGACCACCTGGTCGACGATGCCCGGCAACTCGCGCCCGGCCTTGGTGCCCTCCATCTGCGGTTGCCAGGTGACGGTGCCGAACTCGTCGGTCACCTTCTCGAGCACGCCGACGAAGATCACCGTCTTGCCGCGGGCGTGCTGCAGGTGCTTCAGCGCCTGGATCACCTCGCGCCCCAGAAGCCCGTAGGCGCCGCGGACATCGGGCTTGCCGGTCCGCTCGGAGAAGGCCTCGGGCTGCTGGCGGGCATAGGCCATGGCCTGCCGCGTCAGGTCGGTGATCGAGTCGACGAAGACGATCCGCTTCCGGGCAAGGAAGTCCTCGATGCCGGTGCCGAGATACTGCTGCTGCAGCCAGGCGTGATACTCGGCGCCATACCAGGACTTCGGATGCTGGGCCGGATCGTGGCCGCCAATCAGCACGGCGAGGTCGCGGAAATCTGTGAAGCTGCGCACCGGGATCGAATCCCC
>JBKBVC010000097.1:0-6769 GCA_046289805.1 Tabrizicola sp. | reverse complement strand
CTTCGTTATAGGCTGGCCAGTTCCGGGTCTTGTAGGTCGGCGGTGTCGGTTTGCTCATGCAGCCCAGCTACCACGCTGGATTCACGAGATGAATCCCTCAAGCGATTTGTGCAACAGAGTCCCGGGAGAGCGCCAGACTTTTCAAGTTTGAAGCATCTTGAGGCCACCCGGCACATCCCCTAACCTGCCGGGGCGCGAACCGGGCGGGAAGGACGGGATCACTTGGCCACGAACAGCACGGCGGGGGGGTATTTCCTCTATCATTCCATCGGCATCTATCCGGGCAAGGAGGACGACCTCGCCCGCGCGATGGCCGAGTTCTCGGCGGTCTGGTCTGCCCCGGATGACAGGCAATGGGGCTATGTGCTGCGCAAGCGGCAGGATTTCATCGACCGCTGGCGGCGGCTGATCAACGTCCCCAAGGGCAGCCTGACCACGGTGGACAACGTGACCGAGGGGTTGCAGAAGATCCTCCGCGCGCTGCCGGAAGGGATGCTGTGCGGGAAACGGGTGCTGGCGGCGGCGGACTGTTTCCCCTCGCTGCATTTCCTGTTGCAGGGTCTGGCGCCGAAGCTGGGGTTCACGCTGACCACGGTGCCGCTGTCCGAAGGCCGCGCCTGGGTGGAGACCGAGGACTTTATCGCCCACTGGGGCCCGGATGTGGGGCTGGCGCTGCTGACCTGGGTGACCTCGATCGGCTCGTCGAAGATGGATTATCCGGCGCTGGTCGCGCATGGCCGGGCCATGGGCAGCCTGATGGTCGCCGACATCACCCAAGGCGCGGGGCTGATGCCCTTCGATGCGATGAACCCGAAGGTGGATTTCGTCGTCTCGACCAGCCTGAAATGGCTGTGCGGCACGCCCGGCGCGGGGATCCTTTACGCCGACAAGGACCTGATCCCGATGCTGACGCCGGAAGGGCGGGGATGGTTTTCGCAGAACAACCCCTTCTCCTGGGACCTCGACAAGTTCGACTATGCCCCCGACATCCGCCGCTTCGACACCGGCACGCCGGGGTCGGTGGCGGCCATCGCATCGCTGCCGGCGCTGGAATGGTTCTCGAAGCAGGACCTGACCGAGGTTGCCGCGCACAACCGCCGCCTGGTGGACCGGGTGATCGAGCGGGCCGACCGGCTGGACCTGCCGCTGCACTCGCCCCGCGACGCAGGCAAGCGCGGCGGCGCGGTGATGATCCGCATGCCCGACAAGGCCGAGGCTGCGGCCTGCGTGGGGGCCCTGGGGGTCGAGGGATATTCCGTCGATTACCGGGGGCCGATCCTGCGGATGTCGCCCGGCTTCGTGACCGAGGACCGCGCGGTGGATGCCGTCTTCGACCTGGTCGAAGAGGTGATGGCGCGGCGCCGGCGGCGGTTTGCGGGGCAGGGGGAGAGGACCGGCAACCCGGCAGAGGTCCTGTCGGCCCTGACCGCCGGTCTTGCCGGCGGGGGTGTGCGGGTGGTTGACCTCACCGCCCGGCTTGGCCCCGAGACGCCGATCCTGCGCCTGCCGGAGGATCTGGCGAGGAACACGCCCAAGGTCGCCATCCACCGGATCAGCGCATATGACAAGGACGGCCCGTTCTGGGCGTGGAACTGGCTGGAACTGGGCGAGCACTCGGGCACCCATTTCGACGCGCCGCATCACTGGCTGTCGGGGCGGGACCACCCGGACGGCTTCACCGACACGCTGTCGGTCCAGCGCCTGATCGCGCCGGCCAATGTCATCGACTGTTCGGCCGAGGCGGCGGCGGACCCGGACTTCCTGCTGACGGCCGCGCATGTGAAGGCCTGGGAGGCCGAGCATGGCGAGATCGGTCCCGGCGAATGGGTGCTGATGCGCACCGACTGGGACCAGCGCGCCCATGACGAGGCGCTGTTCCTGAACGAGGACCCGGACCCCTATGAGGACGGCTCGCATTCCCCCGGCCCCTCGACCGACTGCATCGACTATCTCCTCGGCAAGGGCATCGTCGGCTGGGGCACCCAGTGCATCGGCACGGATGCGGGCATGGCCGGCAAGTTCAGCCCGCCCTTCCCGGCGCACAACTTCCTGCACCGGGACAACTGCTTTGGCCTGGCAAGCCTGTGCAACCTCGACCAGCTGCCGCCGAAGGGCGCGCTGCTGATCGCGGCGCCGCTGAAGATCCGGGGCGGCACCGGCTCGCCCATCCGGGCGCTGGCGCTGGTGCCCGGCTGAGGGCCTCGTCGTTCGCCTGTGTTTCCTCCTCGGCGGTTTGCGAGGAGGCATGATATCGCCGACGGGCCTTGGGCACGCGACCGATGCACGGCATTGAGGCGCGTCGCAAAACAGGCGATAAGCGCAGGATGTCCGACGAGCCCCCGCCTTTCCGCCAGACCCGCCGCTCGCTGCCGATCGCCCTGCTGCGGGCCCGGGAAACCGTGATGGGCCCCCTGCGTCAGATGCTGGCGTCATCCGGCATCAACGAACAGAAATGGCGCGTGCTGCGCGTGCTTCAGGAACGCGGTCCCCTGGAACTCAGCCAGGTCGCGGCCGAGGCGGTGCTGCTTCTGTCCAGCCTGACCCGGATGATCGGCCCGATGGTCGAGGAAGGGCTGATCACCCGGATGACGCCGCCGGAAGACCGGCGCAAGTCGGTGGTGGCGATCACGCCGGAGGGGCTGGCCTTCGTCCAGGCCCATGCCGCGCAAAGTGCAGCAATCCTCGGCCGGATCGAGGCGGAATTCGGCCATGACCGGCTTGAGCAGCTCCTGGACCTTCTGGAAGACCTTCAGAAGCTGGATCTGCGCAGCACCCCGGCAGAACCGCCGGCAAGGTTCACGCGCTAAGTCAAGTCAGCCATGTCGGGGCCGATCCTGCTTGACGGCTATTGGATCATTCCAGAAATGACTTAGAACGATCCAAAAAAGCTGGGGGAGTCATGCGCTGGGGGTTGGTAGGGGCAAGCACGATTGCCGCACAGCACATGATCGGGGCGATCCGCGCCACCGGGGGTGAGGTTGCGGCGGTGGTCAGCACCTCGGCTGAGCGCGCTGCCGACTTCGCCAGGACGCACGGAATTCCGGCTGCGGGTGCGGATCTTGGTGTGATGCTGGCCGATCCCGGCATCGGTGCGTTCTACATCTCGTCCACCAACGAAAAGCACCGGCCCCAGGCGCTGGCAGCGATTGCTGCCGGCAAGCATGTCCTGTGCGAAAAGCCCTTGGCGATGACGGTCGAGGACGCCGTCGAGATGGTCCACGCCGCAAGGGCCGCAGGTGTCACCTTCGGTTAACTCCTTATCGAGGCGGGCCTCCCGGCGGGCGTGGTCAACATCGCCCTCGGCAACGGCCAACCCGTCGGCGCGACGTGGCCAGCCACCCGGACGTGGACATGGTCACCTTCACCGGCTCGACGGCCGTAGGCCGAGGCATCGCCGCCGCCGCTTCGCAGACCCTCAAGAAAGTCACCCTCGAACTCGGCGGCAAGAACCCGGAGGTGATTTTCCCTGACGCCGACCTTGAAAGCGCCGCCGATGCCGTCACCTTCGGCGTCTGTTTCAACGCGGGCCAATGTTGCAACTCCGGCAACAGGATCATCGTCCACGAGGACATTGCGCATGCCGACCGTGGTCTCCTCGAGCACCAACGCCGCCTCCATCATGATCGCCGAGAAAGCCTCCGATCTCATCAAGGAGGCCGCCGGATGATCCGCCACATCGTCCTTCTGAAAGCCCCCCCCGAGGTCACCGAGGCCGACATCCAAGGCATCTTCGCCGACCTCCACAGCCTCCGGCTCCCCGGCATCCTCGCCATTCACTCCGGCCGCAGCGAAAGCCCCGAGAAGATCGAACGCGGCTACCTCCGCGGCTTCACCATCGATTTCGCCGACTTGGCCGCGCTTGCCGCCTACCAGTCCCACCCCGACCACAAGCGCGTGGGCCGCGCCCTTGTCGCCGCGGCCCAGGGCGGCCTCGACGGCATCCTCGTCTTCGACCTGCCCTGCTGAGACCCCGCGATGATCCCCTTCGCACTGGTGCAAATACGGGGGGTTTGGGGGGCGAAGCTCCCCCGACGACCGAACAGACGCGCGCCAGCGCGCCGACGAAAGACAAGCCGCGCGCGTCAGCGCTCCTTTCAGACCCCGCCCGGAAGGCCCCGCCATGCTGACCCTCCCCACCGCCGATGCCCGTCTCGAGCCCTACCGCCGCACCGGCACCCCCCTCACCCCGCGCGCGCCCCGGACGCAACTCACCCGCACCGCCTTCGCTGCCGCCCACGTCGTCTCTGACCCGCTGAGAGAGCGGAACCCGTGGGACAGCCGCCCCGCCGTGGACTGGGATGCGACACTTGCCTTCCGCCAGCAGCACTGGGACCAGGGCCTGCACCTCGCCGAGGCGATGGACACCGCACAACGCGGGATGGGCGTCGACTGGCCCACGGCCCTCGAATTGATCGAGCGCACCATGCGCGCCGCCCAGGCGCACCCGATGAAGCCAAGGGTCGCCTGCGCGGCCGGGACCGACCATGCGACAGACCTCACCACCCCCGACGCGATCCTCGCCGCCTACACGACGCAAGCCGAGGCGATCGAGGCCGCGGGCGGCCAGCTCATCCTTATGGCCTCCCGCGCCTCCACCGCCATCGACGCGACGCAGGACACTTATGCCTGGGTCTACCGCCGCCTCATCGACGGCGCCGCGCGGCCGGTCACTGCACTGGCTGGGCGACATGTTCGACCCGGCGCTGACCGGCTACTGGGGCAGCCGGGACATCGCCACCGCCTCCGATTTCGTCCTCAACCTCATCGCGGAAAACCCCGGCAAAGTGGACGGCATCAAGATCTCCCTCCTCGACCTGGCGCATGAGGAAGCCTTCCGCGCCCGCCTCCCCGCGGGGGTCCGACTCTATACCGGCGACGATTTCAACTACGCGCCGCTGATCGAGGGCGACGGCACCCATTTCTCCCACGCGCTTCTCGGCATATTCGCCGCCATCGCTCCGGCGGCCGCACAAGCTCTCGAAGCCCTGGCGCAGGGCGACAGCCAGACCTACCACCGCCTTCTCGCCCCCACCGTGCCGCTCAGCCGGGAAATCTTCCGCGCCCCCACCCGCTTCTACAAGGCGGGCATCGCCTTCCTTTCCTGGCTGAACGGCCACCAGTGCCACTTCATCATGCCCGCGGGCTTCCAGTCCTCGCGCGACATCACCCATTACGAGCAAGTCTTCCGCCTCGCCGATACGGCAGGCTTGCTTTCCAACCCCGATCTGGCAGAAGCGCGGATGAAGACCCTTCTCGCGCTCCACGGGATCGACCAGGACTGATGGACAAGCGGCCGACGATCATCGACGTGGCGACGCTGGCGGGCGTCTCCAAATCGACCGTCAGCCTGGTCCTGCAAAACAGTCCGCTGGTGAAACAGGAAACCCGGGAGCACGTCCGCCGCGCGATGGCCCAGCTGGGCTATGTCTACAACCGCGCCGCCGCCAACCTGCGCAGCGCCAATGCGGGCCTGATCGGCGTCGTCATCAACGACCTGCGCAACCCCTTCTTCACCGAATGCGCCACCTCCTTGCAGATGGCTCTGTCCGCTAGGGGCTATGCGACCGTCCTGGCCAATACCGACGAGGACCCGGGCCTTCAGGCCCAGGTCGTGGGCGCGATGCTGGAACACGGCGTCTCGGCGCTCATCGTCTCGCCCGCCTATGGTGACGAGGCCGCCACGTTCGACGCCATCGCCCGCTCCAACGTCCCGGCCCTCCAGGTTCTGCGCCAGGTCGTCCCCACCACCCGCTTCCCCTTCGCCGCACCCGACTATCCCTCCGGGTCGCGCCTCGCCACCGAACACCTCCTCGCCCAAGGCGCCAAACACATCGCCTTCCTCGGGGGCCTCGAAGGCCGCGCCGTCACGCAACTAAGGATGTCCGGCTACCTCGCCACCCTCGCCGCACAGGGCATGAAACCCCTGCACCTTCCCGGTCGTCCCGGCCGCGCTTTCGGGCGGGAGGCCGCGCGGCATCTGGCGGTGGAACATCCGGCCGTCGATGCCGTTCTCTGCTTCAACGATCTCACGGCGCTCGGGCTGCTGACCGGCTGCGCCGAGCTTGGCCGCCCGGTCGGCACCGCGCTGAAGATCGTCGGCTTCGACGACATCGAGGATTGCGCCCAGGTCTATCCCGCGCTGTCCTCAGTGCGCTGCGATGTCGCGGGATTCGGCCGGTCGATGGCGGAAACGGTGCTCAACTGGCTGGAAGCCGATCGTCGCCCACCTCCCGAAACCGCTACACCCGTCACACTGATTCCCCGCGCGTCGAGCCAAGGCTGATGATCCCGGACCCTGCCACCTTTCTTCGCCAGCTCTTCGACCGTGCGGTCGAAGTCGCCGACCCGATGCGCTCGCTGGCGCGGTTCCTGCCGGAACGGCCCGGCGGCCGCCTGATCGTGATCGGGGCCGGCAAGGCCTCGGCCCGCATGCCCGAGGCGGTCGAGGCCGCCTGGGGGCCTTGCGAGGGGCTGGTCATCACCCGCTACGGCTATGCACGGCCCTGCCGGGGCATCGAGATCGTCGAGGCCGCCCATCCCGTCCCCGATGCCGCCGGCGTCGCGGCGACGGGGCGGATGCTGGACCTGCTGCGCGGGCTCGGCGAGGGCGATACAGTGCTGGCGCTGATCTCGGGTGGGGCCTCGGCGCTCCTTTGCGCGCCGGCGGAAGGGCTGACGCTGGCCGAGAAGCAGGCGGTGAACGCAGCCCTTCTGGCCTCGGGCGCGCCGATCTCGGCGATGAACACTGTCCGCAAGCACCTCAGCCGCG
>JBKBVC010000096.1:0-6834 GCA_046289805.1 Tabrizicola sp. | reverse complement strand
GCTGGAAGGCGCCGTCCAGCCGGCGATACTGCTGCGCCACGAGATCGGCCATCACCTTGCGCTGGTCGTAAAGTTGGCCGACGATCAGATCCTGGGTCATCGCCGAATAGGTTTCCACCGAGCCGATGCCGTAGATGCAGGAGACGGAGGCGACGATGATCACATCGTCGCGTTCCAGAAGCGCCCGGGTCGCCGAATGGCGCATCCGGTCGATCTGTTCGTTGATCTGGCTTTCCTTCTCGATATAGGTGTCGGTCCGCGGCACATAGGCCTCGGGCTGGTAGTAGTCGTAGTAGGAAACGAAGTATTCCACCGCGTTGTCGGGGAAGAAGCCCTTGAATTCCCCGTACAATTGCGCGGCCAGCGTCTTGTTCGGCGCCAGGATGATGGCGGGGCGCTGGGTGGCCTCGATCACCTTGGCCATGGTGAAGGTCTTGCCGGTCCCGGTCGCGCCCAGAAGCACCTGGTTGCGTTCGCCCGACAGGATGCCCTCGGTCAACTCGGCAATCGCGGTTGGCTGGTCGCCCGCCGGCTGGAACGGCGTCTGCATGACGAACCGCCGCCCGCCCTCGAGCTTGGGCTTGGTCAGGACCTCCGGGCGTTCGGTCAGGGCATTGGAGTTGTTGTGCGGCATCGGACGGGCCTTCGCGACTCGGGACAGGGCAGAGTTGATCCGTTTTTGTTCACCTTCAAGCGCCAATCCGCAGGCCAAGGTTGCCCCGGCGGGGGCAAGCCGGTAATCGGGGGCCAAGAGGTGCATGATGGCAGACAAGATCGACACACGCGCGGTGGGGCTTGATGTGGGGCTCGCCTTCATCCGCTGGCTGACCGGTGCGGAAAACCTGCATTACGGGCTCTGGACCGGCCTCGAGGTGACTGCCGGCAACCTGCGCGCCGCGCAGGACGCCTATACCGCAAAGCTCTTCGGCTACCTGCCAGAAGGGCGGCTGCGCATCCTCGACATCGGCGGCGGCGCGGGCGAGACGGCGAGGAAGCTCCTCGCGCTCGGCCATTCGGTCGAGATCGTGGTGCCCTCCCCCTTCCTCGCCACCCGCTGCCGCGAAAACGCGCCGGGTGCCACTGTCCACGAATGCACCTTCGAGGCATTCCAGGGCACCGGCCCCTTCGACCTCTGCCTTTTTTCCGAAAGTTTCCAATACATTCCACTGGACGAAAGCTTGCCGAAATGCACCCGGCTGCTGGCCCCCGGCGGGCAGGTGCTGATCGCCGACTGCTTCCGCACCGAGGACTATCGCGGCCGCGCCGTTCATGGCCCCCAACCCGGCGGCGGCCACCAGATCGCTGCCTTCCATACCGCGGTGCGCGAGACGGGCTATGTGCTGGCCGCCGAAGAGGACATCACCGACGCCGTGGCCCCCTCGATCGACCTCGAACAGCGGCTTTTCAACGTCATTGGCCATGGCGTGACCCGGGTGTCCGAGGAACTGCACCTCAAGCGGCCGATGGCGCATTGGGCGCTCGGGCGGATGATCGGCCTCTTCCTGTCCCGCAAGCGGCGCGAGAACCTGATGCAGCGCCTGACCGGAACCGCACGCAGCTCGGAGGCGTTCCGCACCTACAACCGCTATCACATCGCCCGGCTGCAACGCGCTTCGGCCTGAGCGGCCGATCGTCACCGGAAAAATCCTCGGCGCCACACAACTTCCGGTTGATTTCGCGGGCGGCATCGGCCAATCTGATCCGGCAAGCAGCAACTGAC
The DNA here is from genome assembly GCA_046289805.1 of Tabrizicola sp. GTDB lineage: Bacteria > Pseudomonadota > Alphaproteobacteria > Rhodobacterales > Rhodobacteraceae > Tabrizicola. The sequence goes on along the minus strand of JBKBVC010000096.1, from coordinate 5,114 downwards.
CCTGCCGGTCGGCCTCGGACTCCACCCCACCCACACTCGCCGATGCCGACCGGCAGGCCTTTCCCGGCCATCTCGCGCTTGCGCTTTCCCCGAAGCTTCGGAATAACACGGGTCGAATCCGAAGGAGCAGCCCATGCGCGCCCGCATCTACCAGCCAGCCAAGACCGCCATGCAGTCGGGAACCGCCAAGACCCACACCTGGGTACTGGAATTCGCCCCTGCCTCGAATCGCGAGATCGACCCGTTGATGGGCTGGACCTCATCCTCCGACACCCAGTCCCAGGTCCGCCTGCGCTTCGAGACACGCGAGGCGGCCGAGGCCTATGCCACCGGACACGGGCTGGACTATGACGTGGTCGAGCCGAAGCCGCGCAAGGCCAACATCCGCCCGCGCGGCTATGGCGAGAATTTCGCGACCGACCGCAAGGGCGCCTGGACGCACTGAATGGCCTTCTCGATCGCCGAGGAACATCCGCTGACGCCGGACCTGGCGCTCCTGTTCCAGCGTCATACCGCAGACATGCACGCGGACACGCCGCCCGAATCGATCCACATGATGGACAAGGGCGCCCTGGCCGCGCCGGGCATCCGCTTCTTCGTGCTGCGCGAGGAGGGGGTGCCGCTGGCCATGGGCGCCTACAAGCGGATCGACGCGACCCATGCCGAGATCAAGTCGATGCATGTCCTGGCCGAGGCGCGGGGACGCGGCCTGTCGAAGGCGATGCTGGATCACCTGGTGGCCGAGGCCCGGAAGGACGGCTTTCGGCGACTGAGTCTGGAGACCGGGGTTCAGCCGACCTTCGCCGCCGCCCGGGCGCTGTATGAGCGGGCTGGTTTTGCCAAATGCGGGCCTTTCGAGGGCTACTGGGATGACCCGAATTCGCTGTTCATGACGAAGGCGCTTGCCTGAGGCCTTCGGCTTCTGCAAAAGGGCGGGCGTGCGGGCTCATAGCTCAACTGGATAGAGCAAGGACCTTCTAAGTCCGAGGTTGAGGGTTCGAGTCCTTCTGGGCCCGCCATTTCACGCACATCGCGCGTAGGCCATTGCATGCACCTCTCGCGGCAGGTTCCGACGAGTGCAGGAAGCGCTCGAGGCAGGGCCGTCAGCTCCTGCTGCTTGGCGCCCCGCCCTCGAAGCGGTTGCCGTGGCGATAGTCGCAGGGTGCCTCCTGCATTTGCAGGTGCAGCCCCGTCCCGGTGAAGGGATGGGCGCGGGCCAGCTCCTCGTCGAACTCGATCCCCAGGCCGGCAGCTTCGGGCGGCAGGATGTAGCCGTCCTCCCAGCGGATCGTGTTGCGGATCAGTTTCTGGTGGAAGGCCCCGCCGGTCTCGATCGTCTCGGCGATGAGCAGGTTCGGGATCGAGGCCGAGAGGTGCACGTTGGCCGCCCATTCCACCGGTCCGGCGTAAAGGTGCGGCGCCATCTGCGCGTTGAAGACCTCGGCCATGGCGGCGATCTTCTTCGCCTCCCAGATCCCGCCGACCCGGCCCAGCGCGGGTTGCAGGATCCTGACGCCGCCGGCGCGCAGCAGCGTGCCGAATTCCGCCTTGGTGGTCAGCCGCTCTCCGGTGGCAAGCGGCACACGGACCGATTGCGCGACCTGCGCGAATTCGAGCAGGTTGTCGGGCGGGATCGGTTCCTCGTACCAAAGCGGGTTGTATGGCTCCAGCTCGCGGCCCAGCCGGATCGCACCGGCTGTGGAGAACTGGCCATGCGTGCCGAAGAGCAGGTCCACCCGGTCGCCCACCGCCTCGCGGATCGCCTTGCAGAAGGCGACCGAGCGGGTGATGTCCGACATCGCGGGTTCATGGCCGCCCCGGATCGTGTAGGGGCCGGCGGGGTCGAACTTCACAGCCGTGAAGCCAAGGTTCATGAAGCGGACGGCGGCCTCGGCGGCGGCATCCGGGTCAATCCAGAACTCGGCCGACTCCCGGCCCGGTTCGGGGTAGAGGTAGGTATAGCTGCGGATGCGGTCGTTCATCCGTCCGCCAAGCAGCGCCCAGACCGGACGGTTCCGCGCCTTGCCGAGGATGTCCCAGCAGGCGATCTCCAACCCCGCGAAAGCGCCCATCACCGTGAGATCCGGTCGCTGGGTAAAACCCGCAGAATAGGCGCGGCGGAACATCAGTTCGATGTTTTCCGGGTTTTCGCCGGACATGTGGCGTTCGAATACATCCTCGATCACGGCGCGCATCGCCTGCGGCCCAACGGTGGAAGCGTAGCATTCGCCATAGCCGGTGATGCCGGTGTCCGTGGTGAGTTTCGGGAAGATCCAGTAACGGCCGCCCCAACCCGGAAAGGGCGGGGCGACGACGAAGATCTCGAGATCCTTCAGTTTCATGTGCCGCGCCCTTCTGCTGGCCTGGAAGCGGGGGTTTCACACCCCCGCACCCCCGTGGAGTATTTCGCAAAGGGCAAGCTAGGAGGTTCAGGGGCAAGGTGACCCTTCATCAGCGACAGGGAGTGACGCGGACGGGACAGAGGCGAACTTCAGGCATCCGGGGCAGCTGAAGTGCGCACGATGTTGGAAATGTGCAGACCAGAGGAACAAGAGGGCGCAAGATGGGAAAGGAAACGCAGGAATAACGTGGATCAGAAATGGCCGATCCTGCCGAGGAAGCCGAGAAGCGGCCCGGAGAACCCGGCAGTATGGGTCAGCATGGCCAGATGACTTCCGCCACGGATCAGGTGGAAGCTTGCGCCCGGAACGAGATCGGCCAGTTCGCGTTGCAGGTCGGGGGGGATCTTGCGGTCGTCACCGCCGGCCAGGACCGCTGTCGGCAGTCGCAGGGCGGCGCTGGTCTGGTAGAAATCGGCGGTGGAGATGGCAGTGGCGAAGCCGGACCAGCCGTCGGGGCGCGTGGTCTCCAGCATGGCGCGGACCTCGGCCAGCGCCGGAGACTGGCGCCAGCGCGGGCCGAGCAGGGCGGCGCAGTCCGCCTCCAGGTCGGGTCCGGTGTCGCGCAGCCGCGCGAGGCGCGTCTCCCAGACTGCCGGGTTGGCGAAACGCGTGGCCGAGCCGGTGAGGACAAGACCCCGCACCAGATCCAGCCGCTTGATGGCAAGACCCTGGGCGATCAGCCCGCCTTCTCCGGCCCCGATGACCACGGTCCCGGTCAGTCCGAAATGGTCGATCAGCCGCTCGACATCGCGGATCAGCGTGCCCATTGCGCAAGGCGCATTCGGGGTATCCGAGCCGCCGTGACCGCGCAGGTCCAGCCGCAGGACGCGGTGCCCGCCGAGCGCGGGCATCAGCGCCCGCCAGACTCTTGCGTCAAGGCCGAGGCCGTGGATCAGCACCACGGGCGGAGCGGTGTCGGGGCCGGACAGGTCGGCATTCAGCCGCAGATCGGAAAGCCGGACCAGGGTCATGCGAAGCGGTCCAGGGCCTGCGCGAAAAGGGTCGGATCGACGTTGCCGCCGGTTGCAATGGCAATCACCGTATCGGGGAGCTCCGCTGCGAAAAGCGCCGCGGCCAGGGCGACTGCGCCGCCGGGCTCCAGCACGATATGCAGGTGGGTGAAGGCCAGCACCATCGCCCTCAAGGCCTGTTCGTCGCTGACGGCCAGCCCCGGCCCGGCAAGACGCGACAGGACCGGCAGGGTCAGCGCCCCTGGCGTCGGCGTCAGGATCGCGTCGCAGATCGAACCCGAGACAGCCGCATTGCGCTCGGCCCGGCCCGAGGACAGCGAGCGCGCCATGTCGTCGAACCCCTCGGGTTCGCAGGTCCGCACCCGCAGCCCCGGCGCCCGCTCGGACAGGGCCAGCGCCACCCCTGCCGAAAGCCCGCCACCGCCGCAGCAGACCAGGACGTCGGCGGACTTCACATTCGCCTCGGCGGCCTGTTCGGCGATCTCGAAACCCAGCGTGCCCTGCCCGGCGATGACCTGCGGGTCATCGTAGGGTCGGATCAGGGTCAGCCCGCGCCGCTCGGCAATCTCTGCGCCCAATGTGTCGCGGTCTCCGGTCGCGCGGTCATAGAGCACCACCTCGGCGCCGTAGGCCCTGGTGTTGGATATCTTGATCTGCGGTGCGTCGGTGGGCATCAGGATCACGCAGGGGCAGCCATGCCGTGCTGCCGCGTGGGCGACGCCTTGCGCGTGATTTCCCGAGGAAAAGGCGATGACTCCCCGCGCCCTCGCCTCTCCTCGCAGGGCCGAGACCGCCGACCAGCCGCCGCGGGCCTTGAAGCTGCCGGTCAGTTGCAGGCACTCGGCCTTGACCAGCACCCGCCGCCCCGCCAGCCGGTCGAGCAACGGTGCGTGCAGCAGCGGCGTGCGGCGCACATGGCCGGCAAGTCGGGCGGCGGCGGCTTCGATCAGGGCGATGTCGGTCATGACAGATCCGCAAGGAAGCGGCGGATCAGCGCGACCGCCTCGGCTTCGTCGAGAAAGGGGATATGCGCACGCCCCGGCACCTCGGCAAAGGCCATGTCCGGCCGACGGGCGCGCATCTTCGCCGCGGTGTCCGGCGCAAGAAGGTCGGAATTCGCGCCGCGGATCAGCGCAAGCGGCAGGCCCGCAAGCGCATCGAACAGCGGCCAAAGGTCCACCGGCGGACCTTCGAAAGCCGCGAGGAAGGCCTCGCGCAGGGCCGGGTCGTAGGGGATGCGCAGGCCCTGCGGGGTTTCCACGGCGTGTCTGCGCGCCTCCTCCAGCCAGCGCGACATCGGCACGCCTGCAAAGCCGGGAGAGCGGGAGAGCAGTTCGGCAAAGCCCGCGTGGGTCTTGCCGGCCGGATTGCGCCCGACATAGTCGAAGATGCGGGCCAAACCGACGCGGGCGATCTCGGGACCGACATCGTTGAGGCAGAGCCCCAGGACCCGATCCCGCGCCGTCGCACCAATCAGCATCCCGATCAGCCCGCCGCGCGAGGTGCCCAGGATCGCGGCCTTTTCTACCCCCAGATGGTCCAGCAGTGCCAGGGCATCCCGCGCCTCCTGTGCCACGGTGTAGGTGGCCGCGCCGGTCCAGTCGCTGGCGCCGCGGCCGCGGTAGTCCATGCGGATCAGCCGCAGCGGCGGCAGATGCGGCACGACATAGTCGAAATCGGCCATGCTGCGCGTCAGGCCCGGCAGGCAAAGCAGCGGCAGGCCGTCGCCTTGGTCGCGGTA
>JBKBVC010000095.1:0-6877 GCA_046289805.1 Tabrizicola sp. | reverse complement strand
TCGGCCGCCTCGAACACGCGGTTGATGGTGGCGGAGGCGTCGCCCTTCATCTCGCGGCGGTCCTGCTCGCCCTTGGCGATGATGGTGTTGTGGCCCGGCACCTCGATCTCGACGCGGATGTCCACGAGGAAGTCCGAGACGAGAGCCGAGCGGGCAGGGGGGTGCGTCGGGAAATAGTCGGCATAGACCGCGTTGAAGCCGGGGAAATCGGCGCGGTCCTTCAGCCAGACCATCGTCTTGACGACATCGTCGCGGGTGCAGCCGGCCAGGGCCAGGGTTTCGGTGATGCGGTCGAGGCAGGCGCGGGTCTGGTCCTCGATCGTGCCGGTGGTGAGGACCTCGGTCCCGAGCATCGGGACCTGGCCGGTCAGGAAAACGAAATCGCCCGCACGAACGGCTTTCGACAGCGAAAGCGTCCGTCCGTTGATGACCAGGGGTCCGCCGATGATCTCTTTCATGCGCGCCTCCGTTGCCCTTGGGTTTGCCATCGGGCAGCGCGGTCGGTTTGCGGATTTGCGACAGGGCGCGACGAATTTTCGGAAACATGCGGCATTGGCGCACGGCATCAACGGGGAAAGGCCACGGAGGACGGGATGGGCGAGGTCAAGCGCTGCCGGATGCTGATCGACGGGGAATGGGTCGGGGCCTCGGACGGTGGGGTGTTCCCGTCGGTCTCGCCGGTGACGGGGCAGGTCTGGGCCGAGGTGCCGGAGGCGACGGCGGCTGACGTGGACCGGGCGGTCAGGGCGGCGGATCGGGCGCTGGCGGGGCCGTGGGGGGCGATGACGCCCTCGGCGCGGGGCAAGTGCTTGCGGAAGCTGGGAGATCTCCTGGCGGAGGCCTCGGAGGAACTGGGGCGGGCGGAGACGCTGGACACCGGCAAGATGCTGAAGGAGACGCGCTGGCAGGCGAAATACATCGCCGAGTTCTTCCATTTCTATGCCGGGGCGGCGGACAAGATTTCGGGCGAGGTGCTGCCGATCGACAAGCCGGACCTGCTGGTCTTCACCGACCGCGAGCCTTTGGGCGTGGTGGCGGCGGTGGTGCCGTGGAACTCGCAGCTGTTCCTGTCGGCGGTGAAGCTGGGGCCGGCGCTGGCGGCGGGCAACACGGTGGTTCTGAAGGTCAGCGAACACGCCTCGGTCCCGATGCTGGAGTTCGGGCGGCTGATCGAGGCAGCGGGCTTTCCGCCGGGCGTCGTCAACATCATCAGCGGGCATGGCGAGGTGGGGCAAGTGCTGACCTCGCATCCGCTGGTCGCGCGGGTGTCCTTCACGGGCGGGCCAGAGACGGCGCGGCATGTGGTGCGGAACGCGGCCGAGAATTTCGCCGAGGTTTCGCTGGAGCTGGGGGGGAAGTCGCCCTTCGTGGTGTTCGAGGATGCGGACCTGGAAAGCGCGGTGAACGGCTGCACGGCGGGGATTTTCGGCGCGACGGGGCAAAGCTGCGTCGCGGGGTCGCGGTTGATCGTGCAGGAGAGCATCGCGGAGGAGTTCCTCAAGCGGCTGGTGGCGGCGGCGCGGGCGATCCGCATCGGCGACCCCCTGGCGGAGGAGACGCAGATGGGGCCGCTGTGCACCGAGGCGCAGGTGAAGCACATCGAAGCGCAAGTGGCGCAGGCGGTGACGGAAGGGGCGAAGGTGCTGACCGGGGGCAGGCAACCCGCTCAGGGCGGCACCTATTACGAGCCGACCATCATCGACTGCCCCTCGCCGGACCTGACCATCGTGGATACGGAGCTGTTCGGGCCGGTCCTGTCGGTCCTGCGCTTCAAGGACGAAGCGGAGGCGGTGGCGCTGGCGAACCGGTCGCGGCACGGGCTGGCGGCTGGCGTCTTCACCCGGGACGGCGCGCGGCAGATGCGGATGGCGAAGGCCATTCGCGCCGGGATCGTCTGGGTCAACACATATCGTGCGGTCTCGCCCATCGCGGCCTTTGGCGGCGTCAAGGGATCGGGCTACGGGCGCGAAAGCGGGTTCCAGGCGCTTTACGACTACACGCGACCCAAGACGATCTGGGTCAACACCTCATCCGAGCCCATCGCCAACCCCTTCGTGATGCGCTGAAATTTCAGGGAGACAGACCATGGAGTTCCACCTGGCGATCAACATGGAGCGGATCGACGATACGCTCGACATGAAGGATGTGGCAAAGCACACGCTGGAGATGGTGCAGATGGCCGACGCAGGCGGCTTCCGCATCGCCTGGGCGGCGGAGCATCACGCGCTGGAGATGACGATTGCGCCGAACCCGTTTTCCATCCTGACCTGGTGGGCGCAGCACACGAACGACATTCGCCTGGGCACGGCGGTGATCGCGGCGCCCTACTGGCATCCGATCAAGGCGGCCGGGGAGGCAGCGTTTGTCGATCTCATCTCGGGCGGGCGGCTGGAGTTCGGCATCGGCTCCGGCGCCTATCAGCGCGAGTTCGACCGGATGCGGCCGGGGCTGAAGCAGACCGACGCCTGGCGCTACATGCAGGAAATGCTGCCGGTGATCCGGGCACTGTGGAAGGGCGACTACGCGCATGAGGGAGAGCACTGGTCGTTCCCGGCGTCCACGTCGGTGCCAAAGCCGGTGCAGGCCGAGGTCCCGGTCTGGGTCGCGGCCCGCGCGCCCATCACCTATGACTATGCCGTGAAGCACGGCTGCAACATCCAGTCCTGGCCGCTGACGCGCGACATGGGCGAGGCGCGGCTTTACATGGACCGCCTGAACGAGGCGCTGGCCAACAATCCGGGCGCGAAGCGCCCGACCATGGCGATGATGCGCCACACCGCGCTTTACGACCGGAAGGAGGACTGGATGGTCCCGGTCCGCGCGGCGCAGCGGCAGCTGTCCCAGTTCGAGAACCTGTTCAAGAATCTGGGCGATGTGGAGAACGGGTTCCCCAAGGCGATTCCCTTCGACCAGCTGAGCAACCGGGCGGAATATGACCCCGAGATGCTGCGCCGGAACCTGATGTTCGGCACGCCTGACGAGGTGATCGCCAAGCTGAAGGACTACGAGGCGATCGGGGTGGACGCGTTCATCTACTATGCCAGCCTCGGCCTGGGGCACAAGGAACAGAAGCGGTCGCTGGAACTGTTCTGCCAGGAGGTCATCCCGGCTTTCGCGTGACGGTCGGCTCGTCGATGATCTCGTCACTCTTCGCGCGGTCTTCCGAAGCGGAGACGAAGCCGAACGAGGAAGCCCCGCCCCGGACCGCGCGGGTGGTGCGCTGGCGCAGCGCCTCGAGATAGGCGGTCAGCGTGCCGGGCCAGGAGGGCGCGGCTTCCGAGGGCGCCCAGCCCTGGCGGTAGTCGCTGGGCCGGCGACCGAAGCATTTGCGGAAGGCACTGGTGAAGTGCGACAGCGCGTTGAAGCCGGTCGCGGTGGCGATCTCGCGCACCGAAAGCCGGGTCGCGATCAGCAGGACGCGCGCGTGCTGAAGGCGGACGAGCGTGCCGAACTGCACCACCGAACAGCCGAGCCCGCGCCGGAACTGCCGTTCCAGCTGGCGCTGCGACAGGCCGAGTCGGTCGGCGATCTCGGGCACGGGCAGGGGATCGGCGATGTTGGCCTCGATCAGCGCGATGGCGCGGCGCAGGATCGGGGCGAAGGCCTCGGTGCCCTCGCCGGCTGTCCGGCGCTGCGGGGCGGTGGCGGGCCTGATCGGCTGATAGAGCATCTGGTCGGCGACCTCGCCCGCCATGCCCTCGCCGTGGCGGTCGGCGATCAGGCGCAGCATCAGGTCGATCCCGGCCGTGCCCCCGGCGCAGGTCAGGATGCCGTCGCCGAGGGTATAAAGCTGTTCCACCACCGCGATCTCCGGGTGGCGTTCCTGGAACCCCGGCGCCCAGGACCAATGCGTCGCCACCTGCCGCCCGTTCAGAAGCCCCGCCCGCGCCATGGGGTAGGAGCCGAGCTCCACCGCGCAGAGCCGCGCCCCCTCGCGCGACTGGCGGCGGAGCCAGGCCAGAAGCTCGCGCGCGCCGTAGTCCTCGGCCCCCCAGGAGCCGAGCAGGAACACCGTCTCGCCCCGGCGGTTGCGGTCGTCGAGCGGGGCGGCGGTGATCGACAACCCGTTCGAGGCCGGCACCTCGGGGCCTTCAGGCGAGAGGATCTCCCAACGGTAGAGCGGGCGGGAGGCGAGATAGTTGGCGATCCGCAGGGGTTCGATCAGGGTGATGAGCGTGGCGAGGTTGAACCGCGGCAGGAGGACGAAGGTCATGTGGTCGGCCCCGGCGTGCTCGGGTAAGGGGGCGGCGGCAGGGGAGGTCGAGATGCGGTTTTTCGCCATGGGCTGAGGGTAGCCAGCGAAAAACCGTGAGGAAAGGCCTTGGGCCGTCGCAGCGGACGGGCTGTCGCAAGACTGTGATCTTCGCGTCGTGCGACTGTCACTGCGGCTTGCTACGCGGACGGATAGCAGCCTCCGGCGGGACCATGCCATGAACCGCTTCCTTGCACCGGGCCTTCTGGCCGCCGGCCTTGCCGTCGCCGCCCCGGTGGCTGCGCAGGACACGATCCGCTCTGCCGTCACCGACATCGACGGGCTGGAGGCGCTGCAGCGCGAGATGGAGCCGTTCAAGGAAGCCCTCGAGGCCGCCTCGGGCCTGAAGGTCGAGTTCTTCCCGGTCTCGGGCCGCAAAGTCGCGGTCGAGGCGATGGCCGCCGGCGACATCGGCGGGATTGGCCTGAACCGCACCCATATCGACAGCATCTCGAAGAAGTTCCCCGACCGGAAGTTCCGCGTGGGGGTGAAGGGCGAGCAGCTGCTGGAGACCGACCGGCAGCTGGCCGCGAACGGGATCGGCACGGCCTATCACGCGCTGACGCTGAGCTGGGAGCCGGACCTGTGCGGCGTGGACACCGGCTGGCAGATCGTCCGCGCGCTTGAGGCGCTGCGGGGCAGGCTGACGGCCGACAACCGCCTGCAACTGCGTTGGGAGACCTGCTGCGCCGAGGCCGAACCCCTGATAGCGCATGTCCTTGCCGGCCCGGACCGCCCGGCGCTGGCCTTCAACGACCACACCACCTCGGCCCTGCGACATCCTGGCCTCGGACTACTACTACCCCGCCATGCAGGGCGCGGTGGCGCGGCTGCATGCCGACCGAGTGGCGCCCTTGCTGGCGCTGTGGCGTCTGGTCTCGGCCAATCCCGCCGCCGCGATGGGCCTTGCCGACCGGGGGCGCATCGCACCCTGCCTGCGCGCCGACCTCGTCCTGATCGACTGGCCCGAGGGGCATGCGCCCGCCCCCCAGCGCACCTGGGTTGCCGGGCGGGCGGGCTATTCCGCGCTGCCGGCGGCGGCGCCCCACCTGGAGCCCGCCCTGTGACAGGGCCGAACCCTTGCCCGGAGGTTTCCACATGCTGACAGACCTTTTGCCCCTGACAGCCGAACCTGCCCCCTTCGTCGCCGAGACGCCCGCGGACCCGGTGCGCTTCACCTATTCGCACCCCGGCCAGTCGGCCTTTCGCCGCGGCCTGATCCGCACGGTCGAGCGGCTTTCGGGCCAGCCGAAACTGGAGCGGCTCTATCTGGACTGGGTGCGGCAAGGCAAGCGGCCGGAGGAAAGCGTGTTCGACGCGGCGCTGCGCCAGCTGCGCGTGGCGGTGCGGGTCCATGCCGAGGAGGCCGAGCAGGAACGCATCCGCCCGGAGGGCGGGCTTTTGCTGGTGGCGAATCACCCGTTCGGGGTGCTGGACGGGCTGGCGCTGGGCTGGCTGGGGATGCGGCTGCGCGGCAATGTGCGGATCCTGACCAACAGCCTTCTGTGCCGGGTGCCGGAAGTGGACCCGCACCTGTTGCCGGTGGACTTCTCGGGCACGCCCGAGGCGCGGCGGCTGACGGCCGAGACCCGGCGCAAGGCGGCGCAACTCTTGTCCGGGGGCAAGGTCGTCGCGGTCTTTCCGGGCGGCGGAGTCGCGACGGCCAACCGACCGCTGCGCGGGCATGCGGTCGACTCGCCTTGGCACCCGTTTGTCGGGCGTCTGGCCACGCTGCCGGGCGTGACGACTCTGCCGGTGCATGTCGCCGGGCAGAACTCGCGCCTGTTCCAGATCGCCAGCCACACCTCCTATCCGCTGCGCGTGGCGCTGATCTTCCACGAGACCCGCCGCCGCATGGGGCGCCCGGTCGATCTGACGCTCGGCGCGCCGATCACGCCCGAGATGCTGGCGCATGTGCCGCGCGACGAGGTCGCGGCGACCCTGCGCCGGCGCTGCATGGCGCTGGCCGGCCCCGCCATCCCCGACCCGGACGAGACCTTTGCCTGGCCCGCGCATGTCCGGTGGTGAGCTGCTGGAGCCGAGCCGAACCGTCACACAAGCTTCATCCCGGCTTTCGTCAGCTGTCACATTCGCCCGTTAGGACCCGGGTCGTAACGAACGGGGGATGACCGATGCTGGATGTTGTCGGAGTGACCAGGTTGTTCGGCCAGAAGGCCGCGGTCGACAACATCAGCTTCCGCGTGGATCGCCCGGCCTTTGTCGGCATCATCGGCCGCTCGGGCGCGGGGAAATCCACCTTCCTGCGGATGATGAACCGTCTGACCGACGCCACCTCGGGCGAGATCCGGGTCGAGGGGCGCGACGTGCTGGCGCTGAAGGGCGCCGAGGCGCGGGCCTGGCAGTCGCAATGCGCGATGATCTTCCAGCAGTTCAACCTGGTGCCACGGATGGACGTGGCCTCGAACGTGCTGCACGGCATCCTGAACCGCCGCTCGACCCTTCAGACCATGTTCAACCTCTGGCCCCGCGCCGACATCCTGAAGGCGCTGGAGATCCTCGACCGCCTCGGCATCGCCGAACAGGCCCCGAAACGGGCCGAGGCCCTGTCGGGCGGCCAGCAGCAGCGCGTGGCCATTGCCCGGGCGCTGATGCAGGACCCCAAGA
>JBKBVC010000094.1:0-6882 GCA_046289805.1 Tabrizicola sp. | reverse complement strand
ACCTGGACCTGGACGTGTTCCGGTCGCAGGCGCGCGACATCGGCAAGCTGCCCGAGCCCTTCGTGATCTTCGGCAGTTCGCGCGACCGGATCCTGAACATCTCGGCGACGATCTCGGGCAGTGGCGAGCGGCTGGGCAACATCGACGGCGTGGCGAAGATCGCCGATCTGAACGTGATCTATCTGGACACCGCCGCCTACGCGACGGGGACCGGGCACCTGAATCTGGGCGAGAACCCGGCGCTGCTGAACCTGTTCGGTGGGCTGGTGGGGATCGCGGATGCCTTCACCGCCGATGCCCGGGCGCGGGTCGGGCTGTTGCCGGGGCTGGTGCTGACGGTCCGCAACGCGACCGAGATCGTGCTGGCTCCGGTCGGGGCGATTGCCGAGGGGCAATAGGGCGCGCGGCCGGGCGGCGGCGCGGCCTCCTCGTTCGACTTCGTCTCCTCGTCGGTGCGGTGCGAGGAGTGATGAAGTCATCGACCAGCGGTCAGCGGCGCCGGAGATAGACGTAATAGGCGCCACTGCCTCCGTGTTTCAGATGCGCCTCGCTGACCTGCAACACGACCGGGCCGAGCGGCGGCAGATGCAGCCAATGCGGCACCTGATGGCGCAGCGCGCCTGTGCGCTGGGGGATGGGGCCGCTGTCCTCGCGCCGCTTGCCCTTGCCGGTGATGACGAGCACGAGGCGCAGCCCGGCGGCATGGGCGTTCAGGACGAAGCGGATCAGCTCGGGGTGCGCCTCGGCCAACGTCATGCCGTGCAGGTCGATCCGCGCCTCGGGGGCGAGCTTGCCGCGTCGCATCTTCGCATGGGTGCCGGCATCCATCCGCAGCGGCGCCTGGCCAAGCAGCTGCGGCAGCGTCGGGGCGAGGTCATGCCGTTCCGGGCTGCGCGCCTTTTCGCCCAGGGCAAAGGGCGGCAGGCGTAGTTTCGCGGGCGCCACCGGTGGGGGCGGTTCCGGCACCGGCACTGGCGCGGGGTCGGTCGGCAGGGACAGCCGGGCCGTGTGCAGCGGCCGCGCGGTCCGTGCCACGCTGCGCCAGAGGTCGGCCTCCTCGGGCGAAAGGGTGCGGCGGCTGCGCATGGCGTCAGTCGTCTTCCAGCATCGCGAAGGCGCGGTCGATGGGCAGGAGGAGCACCATGCGGCCGGGATCCTTCACCGTGCCCGCGGCATCGCCGGCGTCCTTGCCGGTGCCGTAGAAGATGTCGGCGCGCTGCATCCCCTTGATCGCGCCGCCGGTATCCTGTGCCACCATGAGGCTGCGGATCGGACGGCGGCCGTCCTTCTCGATCCAGACCGGGGCGCCGAGCGGCGTGAATTTGGGGTCGATGGCCACGGACCGCAGCGCGGTGATCGACCGCCCCATGGCGCCGATAGGCCCGTCCTCGGGGCGCAGCGTGCCGATCTTGCGGAAGAAGACGTAGGAGGGGTTGGTGTCGAGAAGCTCTCGCCCGGCCGAGGGGTTCGAGCGGACATAGGTGGCGATCTCGGGCGCCGATACCTGGTCGAGCGTATGGGTGCCGCGACGCACCATCTCTTGCCCGACGGAGCGGTAGGCGTGACCGTTCTTTCCGGCATAGCCCACGCGGATCACCGTGCCGTCGGTCATGCGGATGCGGCCCGAGCCCTGCACCTGGAGGAAATAGACGTCCACCGGATCGTCGAGCCAGGCCAGTTCCAGCCCCCGTCCGGCGATCGCCCCGCCTTCGATGGCGGCGCGGCTGTGGTAGGGCAGGCCGTCCTGCAATTCGGGCGGGCGGCGGTAGATCGGATACTGGAACCGACCGGTCCGGGTGGGCGAGCCGGCGAGCTCGGGCTCGAAATAGCCGGTGAAGAGCGCGGGCGGCTGGCCCACCACCACGGGCCGGAAGAACAGTTCGAAGAAGCTGCGCGCCGAGACTTCGTCCTTCGGCACATCGGCGGCGAGCGCGCAGATCGGCTTCCAGTCCGGCTCGTCGATCAGGTCGCAGGTGCCGAGGAAGGCGGTGAGCGCGGCCAGATGGTCGTCCTCCATCCAGCCGTCAAGCGCGTCGAAGTCCAGAAGCTCGGCCTTGGCGGGTCCGGCGGGCATCAGGGCTGCCAGGACCGACAGGAAGGCCAGGGCGATGGAACGAGCCGCGCGCATGCCAAGGCGGTCAGTCGCCGGTCGCGACGAGCTGCCAGTTCGGATCCTCCGACCCCATCTGGCGCGCGAAGGTCCAGATGTCGCGGAGCTTCTTCACCTCGCGCGGGGAGCCTTCGACGATCTCGCCGGCCTTGTTGCGCACGACGTAGGTCTGGTCCGCGGCGAAGCGCACGGAAATCTCGGCCATCCGGCTGTCGGGATTGTAGGTCGCATCGTGCAGGGCAAGTTCCTTGATGCCAAGGAAATTCGCCTCGATCGTCAGGCCCTCGGCCTCGCGCTGGGCGATGGCCTCGGCGAAGCTGGCCGCCACCTCGTCGGCGAGGAAGGGGCGGATGCGGTCAAGCTCGCCCTTCTCGAAGGCGGTCAGGATCATCTCGTAGGCGCCGCGCGCGCCCTGAAGGAAGGGACCGACGGCAAAGGCGGGTTCGGCCTTCTTCATCTCGGCCAGGGCCCGGGCGGCATCCGAGCCTTCCGCGACATGGTCGATGATGTCGCGGTCGGGACCGCCCTCGATCACCTCGAAGTCGCGGCGGATGCGCGGGCGCACGTCCTCGAGCGGGATCGGCGGCTTTTCGAAGCCATCGCGGGTGCCCAGTACCGAACGGAGCTTGAGGATGAGAAAGATCGCGATCCCGGCAAGGACCAGGAGCTGGATCAATGAGCCGTTCATACTGACCTCTGAACCTTTGGTGTTCCGTTGGAATGGGCACGGTCTGCCCCTATGTAGGGTGGGCACCCGCCGAAGTCTACCACAGGCGGCCGGATCGGACGGGCGGAGAGTGGCGATGGCGATAATGCTGGCAATTCTGGCGCTTCCCCTTGTGGAAATCGCGCTGTTCGTGACCCTGGGCGCGCGGCTGGGCCTGTGGCTGACGCTGGCCTGGGTCCTGCTGACGGCGGCGGGAGGCGTGTTGATCCTGCGCCGGCTGGCCGCCTCCGGCCTGTCGGTGCGGCGGCAGGAGTTCGTCGAGGGGTTCCGGGGCCGGATGGCCGAGGATCCGCTCTCGCCGCTGGTGGAGCAGGCGCTGGTCGCCGTGGCGGCGGTGCTGTTGATCCTGCCGGGGTTCTTCACCGATACGCTGGGCCTTCTGCTGCTGGTTCCGCCGGTGCGCAGGGCGGTGATTGCGCTGCTGGCGCGACGGATGGGCGGCGTGACGGTGATCCACCGCCATCTGCCCTGAGCCCGGGAGGGGGCAGGAGGTCGTCCGGCCCACGCGGGCACGGCCTCGGACCGGGCCAAGGCCGCGGCGAACAGGTCTGCCATCCTGGCGACCCGAAAGTCCGCGATGGACCGGCGATCCGAGGCAGGGCGCGCTTCGGTGCCATGGGCGGTCCAGGCGGCGATGCCGATCCGGTGGACCAGCGGGTCGGACAGAAGCCCCGCCGCGCTGTCGGACTGGGCGAGCGCCAGCGCGGACAACGCGGTTCGGTCGTAGGATTCGGCCAGGTAGTGCTGCGCGGTCGAGGTCGCGGCGGCCTCGGTGAACTCGAAGGACCGGCCGGCGAGCAGGCAGGAGATAGGTCGAGACGCGCCCCCCGGCCTCGGCCAGGAGTCGCGAGGTGGCCAGGATGCTGGTGCCGCCGATCAGCTGGAGCAGGCGGTCGCGCAGGCTTGCGCGTTCCAGACGCGCGAATATCACCACGACGCGCACCATGCCGAAGATCGCGACCGGGGGCAGCGCCGGCAGGATGACGTCGGTCATCCAGGCCTTCAGGCGGGCAAGTACCACCACCCCGACCCGCCTCGCCTGGGTCTCTTCGGGCGTCCGGGTGCGCTCGGTCAGGCGTTCGGAGATGTCGCCGATCATGTCCTCAAGGTGCTGGACGATGCGGTTGTCGGTGCCGGCCTCGAGGATCGCGTCCACCTTGGTCAGGACATTGCCCTGATAGTGCGGCAGTTTCGCCCCGATCTGCGACAGCTGGTAGGCCAGAATCAGCACGAAGGCCGCGACCTTGGGGGCGCGGTCTGCACGGTCAGGACCACGGCGGGAAGATCGCGCAGGCCCCGACGGCGCAGCGCGTTGACCACCGGGGTCAGGATGAAGGCGAAGAGCATCCCCAGCGCGAGCGGCAGGAACAGGTTCTTTGCGACATGGAGGCTCGCGCAGACCACGGCGATCGTGGGTATCGTGGTCAGCGAGACGATCGCGTGACTGCCGTCCGACTTGCCGCTCGGCAGGTTGCGTTCGGGTAAATCGGTCGCTTCGGTGTCGCGCATTCTGCCCCCCGCGATACCAGATGCCCGATAGCGTCGGCGGCGTGGAGCGGTTCCCGGCCCCGGAACCGGACGGCGATCCGGGGCGTTGCCCGAAGTGCGCCACGGTCTGGCGCTGGCGGAGGACGGGAATGGTCGAGACCGAGGCGGTGCAGGCCGTGATCCTGATGAACGACGCGGCGGCGCCGACCCCTTCCAGCTGGTCGCGTCAGGCTGCGTCAGGGCGTCCCGGGTCTGGACGATGGACAAGACGTCCAGCGGCATCCGCGCAAACATCAGCGTCGTCCCCAGCCTGGTGCCAAGCGAGGTCCGGGGCCAGAGCTTTCGCAGGCGCTCGATCGAGATCCGGTC
This sequence comes from Tabrizicola sp., assembly GCA_046289805.1. Classification (GTDB taxonomy): domain Bacteria; phylum Pseudomonadota; class Alphaproteobacteria; order Rhodobacterales; family Rhodobacteraceae; genus Tabrizicola. Next base: position 2,188 of record JBKBVC010000094.1, on the reverse strand, counting down.
GCGGCCTGGCGCAGCACGACCGCCTGCGTCGGGCCGTCGGTGCCGCAGAACAGATCCTCGCCCCCTCGAGATGAAGCAGGTCCGCCAGCCGATTTCGCGTCCGGCTGGCGCGGCTTCTGACGGTGCCGACCGCCACGCCCATCAGCGCGGCGGCATCCTCGCAGGAAAAGCCCGAGGCATCGACCAGGATCAGGACTTCGCCATGCTCCGGACTGAGCTGGTCGAAGGCGCGCTGGAATTCCTGCAAGGCCAGGCGGCCGTCATGCGCGGGATTGACTGAAGGTGCGCCGGCATGGACGCCGTCGCTGTCCTGCACCTCGCGCCGGGTCTTGCGCAGGCCGGAACAGAAGGTGTCGGGCAGGATGGTGAACAGCCAGTCGTCCAGGTTCGTCGCCGGGTCGAACCTGTCCATGTTGGTCCTGGCCTTCAGGATCGTGTCCTGCATCGGGTCGTCGGCCTGCGACACCTCGCGGGTCAGGCCGATCGCAAAGGCACGAAGCCTGGCGATCGCCCCGGCCAGCCGGTCGCGGGGATCCTCGGGCCGATCCGGGGCTGCCTGGCGCGCATCGCGACCCGAAGCTGTCGCGGCTTGCGGTCTTCCATTCGATCTGGTCCAGCTCGGGCGCGCTGGTCGCCGAGGCCGAGGACGCCATCGCGGGCGCCGCCCGGGCGCATCTGGCCGCGCTGACCCCGAATTCACGCAGGGCGCTACTGCTGAACATGATCGCGGGCTTCGGCACGGCCGCTGTCGTCGCGATCATGGCCACGTCCGAAACCCGAGGCAGCCGAGCTGATCGACATCGCCGTCCGCGAGATGGAACAGTCGATGCGCTGCGCGGTCCTGGTCATCGAGGACGAGGCGATCATCGCCATGGACCACTCGGCCATCCACGAGGGCATGGGCCATCGCGTCACCGCCACCACCCGCACCCAGCGCGAGGCGGTGCGGCTGGCGGCAGCGGACAGGCCCGACCTGATCCTCGCCGACATCCAGCTGGCCGACAATTCCTCGGGCATCGAGGCGGTGAACGAGATCCTCCTCCAGTTCGGCGACATCCCGGTGATCTTCATCACCGCCTTCCCCGAACGGCTTCTGACCGGGGACCGGCCCGTTGCCATCCCGATGGTGGGCCATGCACCGGGCGGCCACCCCTTGCGCGGACCGGGATTGCCGCTTTCGTGAAGCCGGAGGTCGTCGGCGGGCGGGGAACGTCGCAGACTGGCATTGCGGCGGCGGTGCGTCTGCCGCAAAGTCGGCGGCGATCGGCGACACGAGACCGCCCAAGACAGGCAGGGAGGCGCAATGCGATACCACACCCCGACAACATTTCAGGACGCGGCCGCCATCGCGGCGGCCTCCAGCGGAACCCTGCGCTTTCTGGCCGGGGGGACGGATGTCCTGGTGCAGATGCGCGCCGGAATGGTGCAGCCGGACGATCTGATCGACCTCAAGCACATTCCCGGCACGGACAGGATCGAGCGCACGCCCGAAGGCGGCTGGCGAATCGGTGTCGCCGTGCCGGGGATCGTGCTGGGCGGTCACGCCGAACTGGTGCGCGACTGGCCGGGCGTCGTGGAGGGGATGAACCTGGTCGGCTCGACCCAGGTGCAGGGCCGGGCGACCCTGGCGGGAAACCTGTGCAACGGCTCTCCTGCCGCCGATTCGGTGCCGGGGCTGTTCGCCGCCGGGGCCGTGGTGACGGTGACGGGGCCGAAGGGCAGCCGCGACATTCCGGTGGAACAGGTGCCGGTGGGGCCGGGCAAGACCTCGCTTGCCAAGGGCGAGGTGATCTCGGCGATCACCCTGCCGCCGCGCGGGAGGAACGGCGGCGACGCCTATCTGCGTTTCATTCCGCGGACCGAGATGGACATCGCCGTCGTCGGCTGCGCGGTGAACCTGCGGCTGGACGGCGACAGGATTGTCGAGGCGCGAGTGGCGCTGGGGGCGGTGGCCCCCACGGTCATCCTGTCGGAAGCCTGCGCGCAGGCCATCATCGGCACCACGCTGGACGATGCGGCGCTGGCGGCTCTGGCCGCGGCGGCCTCGGCCAGCGCGAAACCGATTTCGGACAAGCGCGGGACGAAGGAGTTCCGCATCGAGGTGGCGGGCGTGCTGGCCCGCCGGGCGGCCAGGATCGCCTACGACCGGGCGAAAGGAGCCAAGGCATGAGCAAGATTCACGTCACCG
>JBKBVC010000093.1:0-6885 GCA_046289805.1 Tabrizicola sp. | reverse complement strand
CGCTGGCCGCGCGCCTGGCCCGGGCCGAGGCGCTTGGGATCGACCGGACGCGGATCATGCTTGACCCCGGCATCGGCTTCGGCAAGACGCAGGCCCACAATCTTGCGCTGATCCGCGGGCTGTCGCTGTTTCATGGGCTGGGCTGCGCGATCCTGCTGGGAACCTCGCGCAAGCGGTTCATCGGCGCGATCGGGCAGGCCCCCGAACCGCAGGACCGCGCGCCGGGGTCGATCGCGACGGCGCTGGCCGGGGTGGCGCAGGGGGTGCAGATCCTTCGCGTGCATGACGTGGCCGAGACGCGGCAGGCGTTGCGGTTGTGGCAGGCGCTGAACACCGATCATCTGGAGGACGAGGCATGAGCCGCAAGCTTTTCGGCACCGATGGCGTGAGGGGCCGGGCCAACAGCTGGCCGATGACGGCGGAGCTGGCCATGAGACTGGGCGCGGCTGCCGGGCGCTATTTCCGCCGGGACGGATCGGGCGCGCACCGGGTGGTGATCGGCAAGGACACGCGCCTGTCGGGCTACATGCTGGAAAACGCGCTGACCGCGGGGTTCTGTTCCACGGGAATGAACGTGCTGCTTCTGGGACCGGTGCCGACACCGGCGGTGGGGTTCCTGACCAAGTCGATGCGGGCCGATGTCGGCGTGATGATCTCGGCCAGCCACAATCCGCACCAGGACAACGGGATCAAGTTCTTCGGGCCGGACGGGTTCAAGCTGTCGGATGCCGCCGAAGCCGAGATCGAGGCGATGGTCGAGGGCGAGATCGCCCCGGCAAAGCCGGAAAACATCGGCCGCGCCAAGCGGATCGAGGATGGGCGGGGCAGATACGAGGAATTCGTCAAGACAAGCTTCCCGACCGGCCTGCGGCTGGACGGGTTGAAGGTGGTGGTGGACTGCGCCAATGGCGCCGCCTACCGCACCGCGCCCGAGGTGCTGTGGGAACTGGGCGCCGAGGTGATCCCGATCGGGACGGCTCCGAACGGGACCAACATCAATGACCGCTGCGGATCCACCCATACCGACACGGCGGCCGAGGCGGTGGTGGCCCATGGCGCGCATGTCGGTCTGGCGCTGGATGGCGATGCCGACCGGATCATGATCCTCGACGAGTCCGGCCGGGTGGCGGACGGCGATCAGATCATGGCGCTGCTGGCCGCGCGCTGGGCCGAGGAAGGGCGGCTGCAAGGCGGTGCGCTGGTCGCGACGGTGATGTCGAACCTGGGGCTGGAGCGGTTCCTGGCCGACCGGGGCCTCAGGCTGGAGCGGACGGCGGTCGGCGACCGCTATGTGGTGGAACGCATGCGGGAGGGCGGGTTCAACCTGGGCGGCGAGCAGTCGGGCCACATCGTGATGACGGACTACGCGACCACCGGCGACGGGCTGGTGGCCGGCTTGCAGTTCCTGGCCGAGATGGCGCGCACCGGCAGGCCCGCGTCCGAGCTGACCCGCAGCTTCGAGACGGTGCCGCAGCTTCTGAAGAACGTCCGCTTCTCGGACGGAGCGCGGCCGCTGGAGGCGGCATCGGTCCGCGACGCGATCGCCGCGGCCGAACGACGGATCGCGGGGCTGGGGCGGATCCTGATCCGCAAGTCGGGAACCGAACCCCTGATCCGGGTGATGGCGGAATGCGAGGACGAGGCGCTGCTGGTTGCCGTGGTGGACGAAATCGTCGGTGCGGTGGAAGCGGCGGTCTAGGTCAGCACCCCGACCGTGGACAAGCCTGAACGTGCAGGCAGTTGCAATATGGTGCCGGCTTCCGTTCACCTGGTCCCGAGGTTCCGGCGCAGGCTTTCCGCTTTGGCGCGGAGCCGTCCGGAGCGGCAGTCCGGGCTGGAGCGGGTCGGCCAAGGGGGCAGAGCATGCGGTGTCTGGCACGCACGGGCGTTGTGATGGCGGCGCTGGCCGACCGGCTGGAGGCGCGGCGCTGCCGGGCGCCGACCGTGCAGTGCCTCCTCGAGCGACGGCGTCTTCTCGTCGGCGGCGGCGTGCCGCGTCGCACGCGAGGAGCGACGCAGTCGAAGACGAGCCGGCGGGCTGCCTAGTCTTTCGGTTTCGCGGCCCTGGAGTAGTCGCCGCGATAGGCGAACCGGCCGTGGTGGGTGACCTGCGCGCTCTCGTGACACCAGATCTCGCCGCCGCAGCCCTCGATCCAGCGGCGGCAGAAGGATGTGTCCTCTCCATGCATCACCGCCCCGCCACGGCCGCGCAGGTGGCTGAAGAAATCGTGGAAATCGGCGCCCGGATAGCCCGGCCCGTTGAAGCCGGGCACCGGCAGCGCAACGCCTGCCGCGACCATCCGTTCCGGCACGGCGCGGCGGATCAGCATGAAGCCGGTTCCCGCACCCGGAACCTTGCGAAAGCCGTTGCGCACTTCATGGGGCCAGGGTTCGCCGGCTTCGAAGGTCTCGGCCACGTTGTAGCGCAGCGACTCGGCCAGAAGGTCGGCGGTCGAGGCGCGTTCGGCCTCGGGCTTTGCGGCCTCGCGTTCGATGGCGGCGCGGAACTCGCGCCAGCGCATCTGGCGTTGGGGGTAGGCCGCGACGGTGAAATCGGCGTCGAAGTCGAGGAGGTCGAAGAAGAGCTGTGGCTGGTAGCTCATGTCGCTGTCGAGAAGCAGCGCATGGGTGAACCGCCTGTCGGCAAGGAAGCAGGAGACGAGGTAGTTGCGCGAGATCACCAGGTCGGACCACTCGTAGGTCCGCAGCGCGAAGGGGATTCGGCGCCGGTTCAGCGCCTGGGTCAGGCCCATCAGGCTGTGGACGGCGGGGGTGTCGATCTGCCCGCCGGTGGGCATCAGGATCATCAGGGTGGTCATGCGTCGGGCGCTCGGGCTTGGGTGGCCAAGGGTTCGCGGCACGGCCGGGTCTTGTCAAGGCGGGCCAGGGGCGGGCCACCGGCAAGCGACGGGGGCGCGATGGAGGAGGGAACCCGAAGCCAGTGGCGCCGTTGACCCGGTGACGGGCACCGATGGGGTGCCCCCGACCCATGGAGGCGAAGATGATTGACGGAGCCATCGTGCCGTTCCTGTCGCTGTTCACCCTGCTGGCGGTGGCCGTGCTGGCGCTGATCTCGAAGGAGCGGACCAGGGACCGGATGCGCGACCCGGATGCGCCGGTCTCGACCCTGGCGAAGGACGGGAAATACGGCGGCGTGGCGTTCCTCTTGCCGCTGGAGGTCCGGGCGCGGCGGGTGGAGATGCTGCGGCGCCGGGTCGTGCCGCTGATCTAGCGCAGTGCCTGCCAGCCGCCGGTGCAGGCTAGGCGGGTGAACCGCTGGGTGCAGGTGACGAGGCCGCCGTCGGGCAGGGCGAAGACGAGGCTGAGGCCGAACATGGTGCCCTGTCCGGCGACCCCGCGCGCCTCGCCCGGCAGGGGCGCGCGGCCACTGGGATGGACCGGGATGGTCACGCCATCGCGCGCAAGGCCGGTGATCGGTCGGCTGGCGAGGTCGTTCAGGGCGATCGAGGCCCCGACATTGGTCAGGACGAACCACAGGATCGCCAGGGCGATCAGGGCAACGGGGATCCATCTGCGCATCTTCGGCCTTCCGTCTATCCGATCCGCTAAAGCCCGTCGCGCGGCCGGGTGCAACGAAAAAGGGCGCCCGCAGGGCGCCCTCTTCCTTGCCGTGAGGCCGGGATCAGTTCCGCGCCTTGTCCACCAGCTTGCCCTTGCCGATCCAGGGCATCATGGCGCGCAGCTTCTCGCCCACCTTCTCGATCTGGTGTTCGTCGTTCAGCCGGCGGGTCGCCTTGAAGAAGGGCTGGCCCACGGCGTTTTCCTGCATGAAGTCGCGGACGAACTTGCCGGTCTGGATGTCGTGCAGGACTTCCTTCATCCGCCGTTTGGTTTCCTCGCGCGGCAGGATGCGCGGACCCGAGACGTATTCGCCGTATTCGGCGGTGTTCGAGATCGAGTAGTTCATGTTGGCGATGCCGCCTTCATAGATCAGGTCCACGATCAGCTTCACCTCGTGCAGGCATTCGAAATAGGCCATTTCGGGTTCGTAGCCGGCCTCGACCAGGGTTTCGAAGCCCATGCGGATCAGTTCCACCAGACCGCCGCAGAGGACCGCCTGTTCGCCGAAGAGGTCGGTTTCGCATTCCTGGCGGAAGTTGGTCTCGATGATGCCGGACCGGCCGCCGCCGATGGCCGAGCAGTAGGAGAGCGCAAGTTCCATCGCCTTTCCGGTCGCGTCCTGGTGGACGGCCACGAGGCAGGGCACCCCGCCGCCCTTGAGATATTCGCCGCGCACCGTGTGGCCGGGGCCCTTCGGCGCCATCATGATGACATCGACGCCCTTCTTCGGCTCGATCAGGCCGAAATGCACGTTCAGGCCGTGGGCGAAGGCGATGGCGGCGCCTTCGCGCAGGTTGTCGTGGACATATTGCTTGTAGGTCGCGGCCTGGAGTTCATCCGGCATGGTGAACATGATCAGGTCGCACCACTTGGCGGCCTCGGCGATCCCCATGACCTTCAGGCCCTCGGCCTCGGCTTTCTTCGCCGACGGCGAGCCTTCGCGCAGGGCGACGACGACGTTCTTCGCGCCGCTGTCGCGCAGGTTCAGGGCATGGGCATGGCCCTGGGAGCCATAGCCGAGAATGGCGACCTTCTTGTCCTTGATCAGGTTCACATCGCAGTCGCGGTCGTAGTAAACGCGCATTTGGCGTCCTCCTTGGTGTCGATGGCGCGACAATAGGAATTTCCGCCGCACAAGCCGTGCAATCTTTGACAATCTGCGGCAAGCGCGCGAAAGATCATTCTCCGATCGCCCATCCAGCGGAGAATTCATGCAGATCGACGATACCGACCGCCGCATCCTGCGCCACTGGCTGGCCGAGCCGGGGCAGGAGCGCGCGCTGCTGGCCGAGCGCGCGGGCGTCACGCCGGCGACGCTGTGGCGCAGGCTCGACAGGCTGCGGGCGGGCGGGGTGATCCGGTCGGAGGGCGCGCGGATCGACTGGCGGGCCCTGGGCTATGCGGTCGAGGTCTCGTTGCGCTTCACACTGGATAAGACCAACCCGCGCGCCTTCGACGAGTTCATCGCGGCAGCGCGCGAGGTGCCCGAGGTCATCGGGATCGAGACCTTCCTCGGCCGGGTGGATGTGCGCCTGAACGTGATCGCCCGCGACATGGGCCACTGGACCGGCATCTACCGCGACCGCATCCTGACCCTGCCGCATATCGCCGAGGTCGAGGCGCTGATGCTGGTGGCAACGATCAAGGAAACCGGGGGGCTGCCGCTGTGATCGACCTTGACGACACCGACCGGGCGATCCTGCGGGCGTTGGCGGCGGACGGCACGCTGTCGGCGGGCGAGTTGGGGCGGCGGCTCGGCCTGTCGCAGCCGGCGGCCTGGCGGCGGGTGCGGCGGCTCACGGAGGCGGGGGTTCTGAGAGGTCTCGCGGTCGAGGTGGACCGCGCGGCGCTGGGCTTCGGGGTCACGGTGTTTCTTGGCGTCAAGCTTGCCACCAAGGGCCGGGTGAGCCTTGAGGATTTCGAGCGCGCGGTGCAGGCGATTCCCGAGGTGCAGGTGGTGCAGCATGTGCTGGGCCTCTTCGACTATCGTCTGCGGGTCGTGGCCCGCGACATCGCCGATTTCGAGCGCGTGCTGCGGCGGCGGATCATGACGCTGCCGGGGGTGGGGAACGTCGAGGCGAACGTGCTTCTGACCGAGGAACGTCGCCCCGGACCCTTTGGCATGGCGGAAACGGTCGGGAAAGCGTGATCTTCGGCGGCTAGGGTCGGGGCCGCTCCTCGTCGCATGTCATGCGCTCGTCGCGTGCGAGGAGAAGCCGAAGGCGCACGACGAGCGGAACCCGGGAGAGGCCATGAAGATCGCGAAGTTGGAAACCTTCGATACGCAATATGTCTGCTTCGTGAAGGTCACGGCGGATACCGGCGATGTGGGCTGGGGCCAGTGTTCGACCTATCAGGCGGACATCACGGCAGAGATTTTCCACCGGCAGGTTGCGCCCTACGCCCTTGGCACGCAGGTCGACGACCTGGAGGACACCCTGCGCCGCATCTTCGAACGCGAGCACAAGTTCCCCGGCAGCTATCTGCGGCGGGCGCAGGCGGGGCTGGATACGGCGGTCTGGGATTTGCGGGGGAAGGTCGCGGAGAAGCCGGTGGTCTCGCTGCTGGGCGGAAGTCCGGGAAAGGTGCGGGCCTATGCGTCGTCGATGAAGCGCGACATCACGCCCGAAGCGGAGGCAGAGCGTTTCCTGCGCCTGCGCGAGGCGCATGGCTTCACCGCCTTCAAGTGGCGTGTGGGCGCGGAAGTGGGGCGCGACCAGGACGAATGGCCGGGGCGCACCGAGGCGGTAATTCCCATTGTTTCCAAGGCGCTCGGCGACGATGTCGAGAAACTGGTTGATGGGAATTCCTGCTACTCTCCTGCCAAGGCAATTCAGGTTGGTCGCATGCTGGAGGACCACGGCATCGGCCATTTCGAGGAGCCTTGCCCCTATTGGGAGGTGGACCAGACGGCCGAGGTCCGCGCCGCGTTGGACCTTGATGTCGCAGGCGGCGAGCAGGATTGCGAATTTACAGCCTGGCAGCTGGCGATCGAACACAGGGCGGTGGACATCCTGCAACCGGACATCCTTTACCTCGGCGGGATCTGTCGCACGCTGGAGGTCTGCCGGATGGGTCAGGCGGCGGGCCTGCCGATCACGCCCCATGCGGCGAACCTGGGTCTGGTGACGCTGTGCACCATGCACCTTCTGCGCGCGATCCCGAACCCAGGCAAATACCTTGAGTTTTCCATCGAGGGGCTGGACTACTATCCGTGGCAGGACGGCCTGTTCCTGAACGACCCCTACCGGATCGAGGAAGGCCATGCCACGGTGACGGAGGCCCCCGGCTGGGGGGTGGAGA
>JBKBVC010000092.1:0-6931 GCA_046289805.1 Tabrizicola sp. | reverse complement strand
CTGGTCACCGGCAGGGTCTGGAAGGGCACCGCCTTCGGCGGCGCGCGGGGGCGGACCGACGTGCCGAAGATCGTGGACTGGTACATGGACGGCAAGATCGAGATCGACCCGATGATCACCCACATCCTGACGCTGGACGAGATCAACAAGGGCTTCGACCTGATGCACCAGGGCAAGTCGATCCGCTCGGTGGTCGTGTTCTGATCCGGCGCGGCGCGGGCAAGGATATGAAAACCTGACTTGGTGCGCGGCCTGACTGGCGCGATCCTCGGCTTCGGCCGGTGATTTTGCGGCCGGTCTTCTTGAGGAATTGGAGCAAACCATGTCAGACATGTCCCGGGGCCAGGTTTCGGCCCTTCTGCCCGCGGTTCTCGTTGCCTCGGGCCTTTCCCTTGCCGCATCCGATCCCGTACTGGCTGTGGGGTCGGCCGTCCTGCCCGCCACCGGAGAGTTGCCGGCCGTCATGCAGGCGCTGCCGCGGGGCCTTGTGATCCCCGACCGTCTGGCAGCCTATGAACGCGAGCAGGCCGAAGAGACCCAGGTCGCCATGAGCTTTCTGGACTGGCTCTTCGGCGACGAGCCGGTGAACCGCTGCGGCACCATCTCGGGCTGCCGCTCGGGCTGGGACGACAGCGACTGTTTCTAGGCCGACCTGCCGGGGCGCGCTGGCCGCGTGCCCCGGTGCATTCGCTGAAAGGATTCACCGATGACCAGACCACCCCGCCTTGCGGTCGTGACCGTGGCCGACGACCTTCATGCCCATGTCCTGCGCAAGGTTCTCCGCGACCGCCACGCCAGCGATCTTGCCATCATCCATTCCGACCGCCTGGCTGCCACCGGCCTGGTGAACTGGTCTGCCGATGCCGCGCGCCCGTCCACGCTGCCCGATTGCGACGGCCGCCCGGTGGAACTGGCGGCGATGGACCTGATCTGGTGGCGCCGCCCCTCGGGCAAGGGCTGGAACCCGAACTCGGGTTTCCTGGCCAGCGTCACCGACGAGGCCGCCCGCGACCTCATATACAACGACTGCGTGGCCGCGCTGCACGGGCTGGTGCAGACCGACTTCCGCGGCGCCTGGGTGAACCATCCCGAAGCCACCCGGCGGGCCGAGATGAAATGCGTCCAGCTGCGCGCCGCGCATCAGGTCGGGCTGAAGGTGCCGCGCACGCTGGTCAGCCAGAATCCGCAGGAAATCCGCGCCTTCTGCGCGGGGAGACGGATGATCGTGAAGGCCATCGCCGGCACCGTGAAGACGCCCCTGATGGCGCAACCTGTCACGCCTGCGCTGTTGGCCAATGACGCCGCGCTCAGCCTGTCTCCCGCGATCTGGCAGGATCAGATCGACGGCACCCGGCACCTGCGTGTCCATGTCTTCGGCGACCGGATCATCGCGGCCGAGCTCGACTGCCCCGAGCTCGACTGGCGCGTTCACCTGGAAAAGACCGCCGTCACCCCGGTCGGGCTGGAGCCCGGCCTGACCGCGGCCCTGCGCCGGGTGATGGCTGCGCTTGACCTGCGGATGGGAATCTTCGACCTGAAGATCGACCCCGACGGCCAGGTCTGGTGGCTGGAGGTCAACCCCCAGGGTCAGTTCCTGTTCATCGAGGGCATGTCCGGCCTGCCGCTGGCCGAACCATTCGCCGCCTTCCTGCTGGACGAGGCCGACCGCCCCGCGGCCCGCGCCGCCTGACTTGCGCCCGGCTCGGGCTGGGCCAAGCTGACCCCATGCACCGCCCGAGTCCTTCTGCCGCCGCCCTGACCCAGGCCCGGATCTTCGGGCCGCACGTCGCAAGTTCGGTCACGGGATAGGTCCATGTCCGCCACTCCCGCCCTGCGCGCGCTGGCCGCCCTTGGCGTCGAGGTCACGCTGCATCCCTACGCCTGCGATCCGAAGGCCGCGGCGACGGGGCTGCAAGCCGCCCAGGCGCTCGGGATCGACCCCGCGGTGATGCTGAAGACCCTGATGGTCGAGGTGGACGGGCGCCCGGGCTGCTGCGTGGTCCCGTCCGACCGGCAGCTTTCCATGAAACGTGTCGCCGCCGCCTTCGGTGGAAAGTCGGCCGCGATGCTGCCGGTGGCCAGGGCCGAGAGGTTGAGCGGCTATCACGTCGGCGGCATCTCGCCCTTCGGTCAGAAACGTGCGGTGCCCACCGTTTTCGAGGCGACGGCCTGCACCGCCCCCCGCGTCTGGATCAATGCCGGCCAGCGCGGGCTGATCCTGTCGCTTCCGCCCGAGGCGGCGCTGGCCGCGCTGGGCGCCCGGGCCTGTCCGCTGATCGCCTGAGCCCGGTCCGCCCCCAGAGCTAGTGCCTTCTCGCCCAGGCGCGGTAGGGCCGCTCCACCCACAGTGTTGCCGCAACCGAGACGGTGGTTGCGAGCACGCCAAGTGCCAGCATCCGGACCGGCGAACCGTAGGGGGCAACCCCGGCCATGCGCAAGACCGTCCCGGCGACCGAGAAGAGCAGAAGATGCAAGAGGTACAGCAGGTAGGATGCTTCGCCCCAGACCAGGGTCCAGTCCGGCATCCGCCAGCCGCCGACCGCCAGTCCGTAGACCAGCGCCGCCGAGGGCAGCCCCGCCACCCATTCCCGGCCCCAGGCAAGGGGCAGGAGGCCCGTCACCACCGCGGCCAACCCCAGCGCACCCGCCAGCACCGCCGGCCCCGCCCCCCGCCGCCATCCCGCCGCATGCGCCAGGCCGATCAACCCGCCGAACAGGAACTCGATGACCCCGGAATAGAGGATCAGCCCCAGCCAGCCGGGCAGCGACACATGCGCATGCTTCAACCCTTGCGTCACCAGCGCCCAGGCGGTCAGCGTCAGGATCGCCCCCCGCGCACCATGGCGGAAGTAGCTGGCGGCAAAGACCAGGTAGAACAGCAGCTCGATCGTCAGGGTCCAGGCCACCGCCATAACCTGTTCCGGCAGCGGCAACAGAAGGACCGAGACCACAAGGCTCCGGCTGTCCGGCCAGGCCGACCAGTCGCCGCGCAGACTCGCGAGCGCTGCCATAGCCGCAAGGGTCAGCCCCAGCGCAGCCCAGTAGGGCGGCACGATCCGCCAGAAGCGCTGACGCAGGAACCAGGCGGCACCGTGCCCGCGCTTTCCCCGTGCCGCGTGGAAGATGACGAACCCGGACAGGACGAAGAAGACGTCCACCCCCGCCTCGCCGCCGCGGAACCAGCGCAACAGTCCCGGGTCATGTCCTTCGGCCACCGCGGCGGCCTGCAAATGGAACAGCACGACCAGCGTCGCCGCCATCCCGCGCAACATCTGCAATCCGCCGATCATTGGTCTGCTCTGCCCAATGCCGATGATCTTGCCCGCCGATCGACCCAAGTCAACCGGGCGATTGCCCTTTCCTTGCGGCGCTCTGTCGGCCAAAAGGGGCAGAGGAGAGGAGCCCCCGATGCCCATAGACCCCCGCGCCCCCCGCCTGGCTGTCCTGATCGACGCCGACAACATTCCCGCCCGCCACATCGAGGCGGTGCTGGACGAACTCGCCGCCTATGGCGAGCCCTCGGTCCGGCGCGTCTATGGCGACTGGTCCTCGCAGGCGCTGTCGCAATGGAAGGAAAAGGCCCGCAACCTTGGCCTCGTCATGCACCAGCAATCGGCCAACACCAAGGGCAAGAACGCCTCGGACATCGGGCTTGTCATCGACGCCATGGACATCCTGCACGCCGGCAAGGTCGATGGCTTCGTGCTTGTGTCGTCGGACAGCGACTTCACACGGCTTGCCTCCCGCATCCGCGAGGATGGGTTGCAGGTGATCGGCGTGGGCGAGAAGAAGACGCCCGAATCGCTGCGCAACGTCTGCAACCGGTTCCTCTTCCTGGAAAACATCGCCAACCCGCCCGAACCCGCGCCCGAGGCGCCGGGGCCCGTGAAACCCGCGAAGGAACCGGCCAGGGCCGAAAAGGATCCGCCCTCCAAGGCCATCCCCCTGGTGCTGGCCGCAATGAAGAAGATCGGGATCGAGGAGGACAGCTATTCCCTTGGCGTGCTCGGCCAGGTGCTGACCCAGCTCTACCCCGATTTCGACAGCCGCAGCTACGGCTGCCAGAAACTCTCCGACCTCCTGAAACGCACCGGCCGCTTCGAGGTGCTGAAGGGCGAGGGCAACCACCTGGTCGTGCGCGACAAGGCCTGAGCCTAGAAGATCGTCGCCAGCCAGCCCGCGAAGGCCTCAACCGCCGGACGGCGCGGGCCCTTGGGCAGGACCAGCGCATAGGTGACGACCGGCAGGCCAGAAAGCGGCAGCCGCACCAGCCGCCCGGCCTCCAGATCGGCGCGGCAGATGATCTCGGTCGCCGTGGCCGCGCCCAGGCCCTGCCGGCAGGCCGACATCTCAAGATGCGGGCTGCCTACCTCCACCCTCCGCAACCGGGCGGGGTCAAGGCCGGTGCCTGCCACCTCGGCCAGATCCAGATGCCGGTCCGCGCCCATCACCCAGGGCATGTCCTGTGGAGGTAGCCCGGTCGCCAGCAGCGAGGGCGCGCAGACCGCAATCACCGGCGACCGGCAGAGCGGCCGTATCTCCTCTTCCGCCGTCCCTTCCCAGCCATCCGACAGGGCGCGGATCGCCAGGTCGAAACCCTCGCGGGCCAGGTCCAGCTTCTCGGGGCTGGGCGAGAGGGCGACCTCGACGCCGGGATGCCTCGCCCAGAACTCGGGCAGGCGCGGCATGACATGGGTCTCGGCGATGAAGGTCGTCGTCGTGACTCGCACGACCCGCCGCGCCTCGGCCTGCCGCAGCGCGGCGATGCCCGCCTCCACCCGGCCGAGCCCCTCGTCCAGCGCGCGCGCCAGCGCCGCACCTGCCTCGGTCAGCGCAACCGTCCGCCCCGCCCGGCGCACGAGCTGGACACCCAGCTCGCCCTCCAGCGCCCGCACCGCCTGGGTCACGGCGGCATGGGTGACGTTCAGCACCCGCCCGGCCCCGGCGAAACTGCCGGCCCGCGCGGTGGCGTCGAAGGCCCGCAGCATGGACAGGGACGGCAGGTCACGCCAGTGCGACATGTAAGATCAACTTTCGTCCCTCGGAAATTCCTGAGTCGGATCATCGCAGATTGCATGGCATATCCAAGACCTGATCCCAACCGGAACGAAAGCCATGCACGGCGTCAACCTCGACCTTCTGCGCTGCACCCCCCACCACCCGGACGGCCGGCCGAAGGACCCCCATGCCCACCACCGCATCGCGCTGGCCGAAGGCCTGCACCAGTCCCGCCTACGCCGTTGGCACAGCCTCCTCGACCGACTTGCCGCGCTGGTCCACCCCCGCGCGCCAAGGCCGCGGCCCTGCCTCGACCGCAGCCCCTGACTGCATTTGCCCTTTCGCAAATACTCCACGGGGGGGCGCGGGGGGTGTGAAACCCCCCGCTCCGCCCGCCGCGCGAAGGCGCGACCCGGGGCCACCGCGACCGGGACCCAGGTCTCGAAACAGACCCCGCCGGCCAGCGCCATCACCCCGATCGTCGCCCGCCCGCCAAGGCCCCGCTCCGGTCCGACGACCTCGAGCAACAGGTCCGACAAACCGCTGGACACCCTGTGGACCGCCTCGAACTCCGGCGGGCAGACGACAAAGGTCAGGCTCCGCACGATCCCTTTCACCCGGTCGAGCAATCCGACCGGCCGCCGGATCCCGCACAGCACGTTCAGCCACGTCCGCCGCGCCGCCTGATAGCCCTCCGCCACCGTCAGCCCGGCCCCCAGCCGGCCCCTGTGGGTGATCCCGGAGCCCGCCTGCGCCAAATGGCCCGACAGGAACAGAAGGCTTCCGACCCGGTGATAGGGTTTCATCGTGCCATAATCGGCACCGTAATAGCCCATCGCGTCGAAATCGGGGATGTCGAGGCCCATCTCCAGGGCCAGCTTCTCGCCCGAGCTCATGTCCGTCTCCGTGATTCGCCGGTCAAGGTTAACGCGCCAGGCGGGGCAAAGCCTGCCAGACGGATGCCAGACGCATGCCAGACGGAAAGCAGACGCGATCCCGCCCCGGCCCGGCGCCGATTAATGCCGCGTTCGCAAGGGCTTGGGCCCCAAGTGCGCCGCTGAACCGTGGCTCTCTCGAAATCCGCATTCATCTTGCGTCAACCAGTCCCTACCTTGGCCGCAAAGGAGCCCGCCATGCCCCCCATCTCCCTCGGCCTCGACACGTTCGGCGACGTGACCCTCGGCCCCGATGGCCAGCCGCAACCCATGGACCGCGTCTTGCGCGAGGTGCTGGACCAGGCGGTTCTCGCAGACGAACTCGGCATAGATTTCATCGGGTTGGGGGAACACCACCGCCCCGATTTCGCGATCTCTGCTCCGGAAATCGTGCTGGCCGCCATCGCGGGCCGCACCCGGCGCATCAGGCTCGGCACCGCGGTCACGGTGCTGTCCACCGACGATCCGGTGCGGGTGTTCCAGCGGTTTTCCACCCTGCACGCCCTGTCGAACGGAAGGGCCGAGCCGATCCTGGGGCGCGGCTCCTTCACCGAAAGTTATGCGCTCTTCGGGCATGACCTGAGCGACTACGACCAGCTCTTCGAGGAACGCCTTGAAATCTTTGCCCGCCTCCTGCGCGAGCCCCGCGTCACCTGGTCCGGCCAGACCCGCAGCCCCTTGCAGGACGCCCTCGTCGTCCCGCCGCTCGGCCAGCCGATGACGGTCTGGGTCGGCGTGGGCGGCAGCCCGGAAAGCGTGGTGCGCGTGGTGCGGCAGGACCTGCAACTGGTGCTGGCCATCATCGGCGGCGATCCGGGCCGCTTCGCGCCCTACATCGACCTCTACCACCGCGCCTGTGCCCAGCTTGGCCGCCCCGTCCGGCCCATCGGCGCCCATTCCCCCGGCTTCATCGCCGCAACGGATGAACTGGCGCAGGAAAAGCTCTGGCCGCATTATGCCGAGATGTTCGGCCGCATCGGGCGCGAACGCGGCTGGCC
>JBKBVC010000091.1:0-6977 GCA_046289805.1 Tabrizicola sp. | reverse complement strand
GTTGAAGGTCTTGCCGAACCACATCTCCAGCAGTTCCTTCGGCATGGCCGGGAAGAACTTCTCCATCGCCTTCGCGTCGAAATTCTCCATGCCCGGCATGAAGGCCTGGGCCATCTTCTGACCCTGCTCCATCCAGGCGGAAAACATCTTGGCGAAGTCCTCGGTCATGGGATCACCGATACGGCGCGTCGAGTTCGAGATTGCGGGCGATCTCGGCCTCCCAGCGGGCGCCGTTCTCCAGGAGCTTCTCCTTGGTGTAGAACAGCTCTTCCCGCGTCTCGGTAGAGAATTCGAAGTTCGGGCCTTCGACGATGGCATCGACCGGACAGGCCTCCTGGCAGAAGCCGCAGTAGATGCACTTGGTCATGTCGATGTCATAGCGCGTGGTGCGGCGCGACCCGTCCTCGCGCGGTTCGGCGTCGATGGTGATCGCCTGCGCCGGGCAAACCGCCTCGCACAGCTTGCAGGCGATGCAGCGTTCCTCGCCGTTCGGATAGCGGCGCAGTGCGTGTTCGCCGCGGAAACGGGGGGACAGCGGCCCCTTCTCGTGCGGGTAGTTCACCGTCGATTTCGGCGCGAAGAAGTATTTCATCCCCAGGCCGAAGCCCTTGATGAAGTCCATCAGCAGGAAATACTTCGTGGCGCGGGTCCAGTCGATGTTGCTCATGCCCTAGTTCCCCGTTGCTTCATCTGGACGAGAAAACTCACGGATCGCCCGCGAGAAGTCTTGCACGTCTAGATCCCAACCCCATCCGCCGGGCTCTTCAATTCTGTGTCCAACCAAGTTGAACTTTCCCATTAGGAATGCTGCCAACTCGACGAGTTCCTTTTCCTCAGCATTCGCGATCGCTTTTTGGAGACCATTCATCTCAGCCCCCCACCGCCCAGCGGGCCCAGAACCCGCCCAGCACTTCGAATTTCGCCAGGAACGCCACGATCACCACCCAGGCCAGCGACATCGGCAGGAATACCTTCCAGCCGATCCGCATCAGCTGGTCATAGCGGTAGCGGGGCACGATGGCCTTCACCATGGCGAACATGAAGAAGAACAGCCACATCTTCGCAGCCATCCGCCAGCCCGGGGATCGGCGACAGCCAGCCGCCGAAGAAGAGCAGGCTGATCAGCGCGCACATCAGGAAGATGGCGATGTATTCGCCCGCCATGAACAGCAGATAGGGCGTGGAGGAATATTCCACCATGAACCCGGCGACGAGTTCCGATTCCGCCTCGGGCAGGTCGAAGGGCGGGCGGTTGGTCTCGGCCAGCGCGCTGACGAAGAACAGCACCACCATCGGCAGATGCGGCAGCCAGTACCAGTTGAACAGACCCCAGTCACCATCCTGTGCCGCCACGATGGCGCCGAAGTTCATCGCCCCGGTCGAGAGGATGACGCCGATGATGATCAGCCCCAGCGACACCTCGTAAGAGATCATCTGTGCCGCCGACCGCAGAGAGCCGAGGAATGCGTATTTCGAGTTCGAGGCCCAGCCGCCCATGATGACGCCGTAAACCTCCAGCGACGACACGGCGAAGACGAACAGGATCGCCACGTTGATGTTGGCCAGCACCCAGCCGTCATCGAAGGGGATCACCGCCCAGGCGAGGATCGCCAGGACAAAGGACAGCATCGGCGCGAGGAAGAACACCGGACGGTCAACGCCTGCCGGGATCACGATCTCCTTGACCACGTATTTCAGCGCATCGGCCACCGATTGCAGCAGGCCGAAGGGCCCGACCACGTTCGGACCCCGCCGCATCTGCACCGCTGCCCAGACCTTGCGGTCGGCATAGACCAGGAACAGCAGGCTCAACATCACGAAGGCCACGATGAGAAGCGACTGCGCCGCGATCAGCACCGCCGTTCCGAACCCCGTGGCAAGAAACCCGTCCATGTCAGTCCCTCATCCTCAATGCGTCGGTATTCCAAGCGCTTCGCACTCGGCCACCGCCGCAGCGGTATCGATGGTGCGAAGGCCCTCGGGCCGCTCGGCCGAGAGCAGATAGACCGCATCCCCGACCCATGTCCGCCCATCCTTTCTCACGATGGTCCGCACCTGCCGTGCGAAGCCAAACCCTTGATCCAGCGCATGTTGCGCCGCAACGCAGCGGCCATAGGCCTCGACATCCTGTCCCCCGTCCCCGCCGCGCAGGGCGACGGTCACGCGGACCAGGTCCCTGTCGAGCAGGATCGTCGAGGCCCCCAGATGGACCGGCGCTTGCCCGCGCTCCTCTGGCACCTCTCCGCCGGGCGTGCAAGCCCCCAGCGCCGCTGTCGCGGTGCCAAGGGTCGCCAGCAGACAGAGGCGTTGCGCCACGGCCCTACTCCGCCGCAATCGGGGCCGCCGCGCGGGCCTTGGCCATCGCGCTCAACTCCGCCATGACGCTGGAGGCCCGCGCGATCGGATTCGTCAGGTAGAAGTCCCTGATCGCGTTGCGGAAGGTGGCCTTGGCCGGAAGCTTGACCTCCAGTGGCTGCCAGTCATTCTCCGGGACCTCGTCGATCCGGCCCAGATGCGGATGCGCCTTCACCAGCGCCGACCGCAGGCCGGCCAGCGAATCCCAGGGCAGCTGCTTGCCGACTTCTGCCGAAAGCGCCCGCAGGATCGCCCAGTTCTCCTTCGCCTCACCCGGCGCGAAGCCGGCGCGGAAGGCCAGTTGCGGTCGGCCCTCGGTGTTGACGAAAAGACCGTTCTCCTCGGTGTAGGCCGCTCCCGGCAGGATGATGTCGGCCCGGTTCGCGCCCCGGTCGCCGTGGCTGCCCTGGTAGATCACGAAGGGCGCATCCGCCCCGTCGCGGCTGATCTCGACCTCGTCGGCGCCCAAGTTGTAGATCACCTGTGCCCCCTGCGTCGCCATGGCCAGCCCGCCCTCGGTGACGGCACCCACATCCATCGCCCCAACGCGGGCAGCCGCCGTATGCAGCACCATGAACTTGGCGCCCGCGCCGGTGGCATAGGCCATGGCCTGGCTCAGCACCGCCTCGCCGTCCGCCTCGTTGATCGCGCCCTGGCCGATGATGACCAGCGTGTTGTCCTTCGGCGTCACCCGGCCGACCAGATCCACCAGCGCGGCGCGGTCGGTGCCCATGTGCTTGTAGTCATAGGTCAGATCGACCGCCTCGCCGATCAGCCCCACCATCGCGCCGGCCGCCCAGGCCTTGCGGATGCGGGCGTTCAGCACCGGAGCCTCGACGCGCGGGTTGGTCCCGATCAACAGGATCACCTTGGCCGTATCGATGTCTTCGATCTTCGCCGTGCCGACATAGGCCGAGCGGTTGCCCGCGGGCAGCTTTGCCCCATCGGTGCGGCACTCGACATGGCCGCCCAGCGATTCGACGAGCAGTTTCAGGGAATAGGCCGCCTCGACCGGCACCAGATCGCCGACAAGGCCCGCAACCTTCTTCCCCTTCATCGCCTCGGCCGCCTTCGCCAGCGCCTCGCCCCAGCTCGCCTTCCGCAGCTTGCCGTTCTCGCGCACGTAAGGCACGTCCAGACGCTGACGGCGCAATCCGTCCCAGACGAAGCGGGTCTTGTCGCTGATCCACTCCTCGTTCACGCCGTCATGGTTGCGCGGCAGGATGCGCATGACCTCGCGGCCCTTGGTGTCGATGCGGATGTTCGACCCCAGAGCATCCATCACGTCGATCGACTCGGTCTTGGTCAGCTCCCAGGGGCGCGCGGTGAAGGCGTAGGGCTTCGAGGTCAGCGCGCCCACCGGGCAGAGGTCGATGATGTTGCCCTGCAGGTTCGAATCCAGCGTCATGTTCAGATAGCTGGTGATCTCGGCATCCTCGCCCCGGCCGGTCTGACCCATCTGGGTGATGCCGGCAACCTCGGTGGTGAAGCGCACGCAGCGCGTGCAGCTGATGCAGCGGGTCATCGCCGTCTTGACCAGCGGGCCGAGGTTCAGGTCCTCGGACGCGCGCTTCGGCTCGCGGTAGCGGCTGAAGTCCACGCCATAGGCCATGGCCTGATCCTGAAGATCGCATTCGCCGCCCTGGTCGCAGATCGGGCAGTCGAGCGGGTGGTTGATCAGGAGGAACTCCATCACCCCTTCCCGGGCCTTCTTGACCATCGGGCTTTTCGTCTTGACCACCGGCGCCTCGCCGTTCGGGCCGGGCCGCAGGTCGCGCACCTGCATCGCGCAGGAGGCCGCCGGCTTCGGCGGGCCGCCCACGACTTCGACCAGGCACATCCGGCAATTGCCGGCGATCGACAGCCGCTCGTGATAGCAAAAGCGCGGGATCTCCACGCCGGCGACCTCGGCGGCCTGGATGATGGTCATCGCGCCATCGACCTCGACCTCGATCCCGTCGATGTTGATTTTCCTGAGATTGGTCATGGCCCTACTCCGCCGTCCCTTGCGCGCAGCCGTGGGCCCGCCACAGCTGCGCCTCTTTCAGATATGTCCAGCCGAAGGCATGGTCGCTGTCGCCATGCACTTCGAGATCGTTCAACCGCCCCATCGGCTCGTCGCTTTCCCCGAAGGCCGGGGCTCCCATGACCTCGGCCACGCGCAGGTCGTCGGTGGGGGCCAGAAGGCGCCCCAGGTCCAGCTCGGCCATGTGACGGGCTTCGGTCATTTCGTCGACCTCAACAGCGATCCCGCCAGCGTGCCCTTGGCGATCTCGTCCTCGCCGATCCTGCAGTAGGTCTCGGGCTTGCCCGGCTCGGCGCCGCGTTCGGCCAGCCAGGCTGCCGCCTCGGCCTTGAACTTCGCCTTCTCCTCCTTCGACCGGACGAAGTCGCGCACGACATCCGGCGCATAGCCCTGCTTCAGGGCATAGTCGCGAAGGTTGTTCAGTTCTCCCAGCGCCCGCATCGTGCGCGGCTTGATCGTCGGGCAATTGTCGGCGATGGCATCGCCGATGAATCCCTGCAACAGCTTGTCGTGGATCACCGGGTCTTCGTTGATCGGCACCAACGCCAGCGCGGGCGTGGCGGCAAGGGTCAGGGCGATGGTTAGAGTGCGAAGCATGTTGGTCTCCTGTGCTGCTCGTGCGCCGGAGATGGGGCCACCCGCCCTTGATATGCCATGACAAACCGCCGGTATCAGCGAGTTGTGACCGTGAGGGACCGCGAACCTCATGCGCAGCCCTCCGGATAGACCCATTCGCCCGTCGCCGGGTCGAAACGGTCGTAGATCGAGACCCTGACCCCTCTTGGCCCGCATTGCGCATCCGCAGCCTTCCGCGCAAGCGCGCCTTCCCACATCCGGAAGGGCTGACCCTCGTTGGTGACGCGCACCGCCCCGCGCGCGGCAGGAACGACCGGCGCCGTCGCCACGCAGGCCGCCTGGGCCAGGGTCACCGAAAGGGCCAGCGCCATCCGCATCACTCCGCTGCCACTGCGCTGATCCGCCCGGTCTTGCGGGCCTTGATGCGGTCCTCGATCTCGTCGCGGAAGGCGCGGATCAGGCCCTGGATCGGCCATGCCGCTGCGTCACCGAGCGCGCAGATCGTGTGGCCCTCGACCTGCTTGGTCACCGACAGCAGCATGTCGATCTCCTCGATCTCGGCCTCGCCGCGCACGAGGCGTTCCATCACACGCATCATCCAGCCCGTGCCCTCGCGACAGGGGGTGCACTGGCCGCAGGATTCGTGCTTGTAGAACTTCGACAGCCGCCAGATCGCCTTGATGACGTCGGTGGACTGGTCCATCACGATCACCGCCGCCGTGCCAAGGCCCGACCGCTGCTCGCGCAGCCAGTCGAAATCCATGATCGCGTCGTCGCATTGCGCCTGCGTCAGCAACGGCACGGACGACCCGCCCGGGATCACTGCCTTCAGGTTCTTCCAGCCGCCGCGCACGCCGCCGCAGTGCCGGTCGAGCAGTTCCCTCAGCGGGATCGACATCGCCTCTTCCACGACGCAGGGCTGCATCACATGGCCCGAGATGCCGAACAGCTTGGTCCCGGTGTTGTTCGGGCGCCCGAAGCTTGCAAACCAGTCGGGCCCGCGCCGCAGGATCGTGGGGACGACGGCTATGGATTCGACGTTGTTCACAGTGGTCGGGCAACCGTAAAGGCCGGACCCCGCCGGGAAGGGAGGCTTCATCCGCGGCATGCCCTTCTTGCCTTCCAGGCTTTCCAGAAGTGCCGTTTCCTCGCCGCAGATATAGGCCCCGGCGCCGTGGTGCAGGTAAAGGTCGAAGTCCCAGCCCGACTTGGCGGCGTTCTTGCCCAGCAGGCCCGCATCATAGCATTCGTCGATCGCGGCCTGCAGCGCCTCGCGCTCGCGGATGTATTCGCCGCGGATGTAGATGTAGCAGGTGTTGGCCCCCATCGCGAACGAGGCGATCAGCGCCCCCTCGATCAGCGTGTGGGGGTCATGCCGCATGATCTCGCGGTCCTTGCAGGTGCCCGGCTCCGACTCGTCGGCATTGATGACCAGATAGGAGGGGCGGCCATCCGATGCTTTCGGCATGAACGACCACTTGAGGCCCGTGGGAAAGCCCGCGCCCCCCCGCCCGCGCAGGCCCGAGGCCTTGACCTGCTCGATGATCGTGTCGCGTCCGCGCTTGATGATGTCCGCCGTGCCATTCCAATGGCCACGCTTCATGGCGCCCTTCAGGCTGCGGTCGTGCATCCCGTAGAGGTTGGTGAAAATGCGGTCCTGATCCTTGAGCATTCGGTCTTCCTAACTCCGGCGTCCGCGCCAGATCTGATACGTCACCACCAGGGCCCAGACAAAGCCCGCGATGGCCAGAAGGTCGAAGAGGAACACATAGCGCGTCTCCAACCCTAGTTGTCCGCCCAGGACCTGCGCCCCCATCCACAGAAGCATCGTCCCGGCCAGGACAACGGCCACCAGCCGCACCTGTCGGGCGCGCTGAAGGTCAGCCGGGTCGGGACGGTTCTGCATGCGGGGGGCCTCTCCGGGGCTCAGTAGTTGTTGGTCTTGGCGCGTTCGCGGAACGCCTCAAGCCCTTCGTTGACGATGATCTTCGCCTGTGCCACCCACCTGTCGCGGGTCACG
>JBKBVC010000090.1:0-7071 GCA_046289805.1 Tabrizicola sp. | reverse complement strand
TTGACCGAGGGGATTTCCGCGTCCTGGCCGGTGACGATCGGCATCGGCAGATCGCCCGAGCCGTAGCCCACGCCCTTGACCGACGACAGAATGCCGATCGACAGCCCGTCGTAGGGTGACAGCACGCCATGCAGCTGCTTGTCGCCATAGTTCGAGGTCAGCAGGTTGTCCATCCGCGCCTGGGCAACAGCCCCGTCCCAGCGCAAGGTGCCGACCACGTCCATGCCCATCTGGCCTGACGGGATGACGATGTCGCCCGCGTCGATCAGGGGTTGCAGGACGGACATGGCGCCGTTGTAGAAGAAGAAGGCGTTGTTGTCGTCCGGGCTGCCGCCGAACAGCTCGACGTTCCACGGTTTCACATCCGGGAAGCGTTCCTTCAGGCCCGCGACCAGGCTTTCAGCCTGCTGCACGCCGACCTTGAAGTTGTCGAAGGTCGCGTAATAGTCCACGTTCGCGCTGTCGCGGATCAGACGATCGTAGGCAATCACCTTGATGCCCTGGGCCGCGGCGTTCTCGAGTGCGTTCGACAGCGTGGTGCCGTCGATGGCCGCGATCACCAGCGCCTTTACGCCCGAGGTGATCATGTTCTCGATCTGGTTCAGCTGGGTCGGGATGTCGTCCTCGGCATATTGCAGGTCGGTGGCATAGCCGGCCTCCTGGAAGGCCTTCACCATCGACTCGCCGTCCGAGATCCAGCGGGACGAGGATTTGGTCGGCATCGCGATGCCGATGGTGCCCTTGTCCTGGGCGAAGGCAGGCAGCGCCGACAAGGCAGCCGTGGTACCGGCAAGGGCCATCAGGCCGCGGCGGGTCAAGATCATCTTGTTTCCTCCCGATGATTCTTCGTTTGCATCCGCTTTGGGCATGCCTTTGCAGCCCTTGCTCACGGACGCGGCGCAGATTGCGCAGACGACCCATGTCTGTCAAATAGGGTTTATGAAGAGTTACATGAAGATTTCGTTATGAATCAAACCGAGGCCGGCCTTTCGATCCAGCTGCGCCGGCTGAAACCCGTGCAATTGCGGCTGCTCGCAGAGCTGGACCAGGCCGGCGCGTTGGGGGTGGCGGCCGCACGGATCGGGATTGCCCAGCCGGCCGCCTCGCGGTTGCTGGCCGACATGGAGGCCCTGCTCGGCCTGTCCCTGCACGAACGCCAGGGGCGCGGGTTGCAGTTGACCGCCGTCGGTAGAGCCCTCGCCCGGCGCGCGGCCCGGATCGAGATCGAACTGGCCGACGCCGCGCGCGAATTGGCCGAGGCTGCAACGGGACGGGCAGGCGTGGTGCGGGTCGGCGCGGTGACCGGCCCCGCGCTCAGCCTGATCATGCCGACCCTGATCGCCTTGCAGTCGGATCTTCCCGACTTCCGGGCCGAGGTAACGGTGGCGACCTCGGTCACGCTGTGCGATCTGCTGCGCGAGGGGCGGCTGGACTTCGCGCTTGCGCGATTGTCGCCCGGAGAGAGCCAGCTCGAGGCGCGCCGCATGGCGGCAGAGCCATTGTCTCTGGTGGTCCGGCGCGGCCACCCGCTGCTGGTCAGGCCGAAGCTGTCGCTGCACGATCTGCTGGGGTTCGACTGGGTCATGGGCGATGACGAGACCTTGCTCACGCAGACCGTCGTCAGCCGGCTGACAGAGCTTGACCTGCCGTTGCCGAAGCGTCGGATCTCGACCTCTTCCTTCCTGTTCACCCTCGCCCTCCTGAACCAGACCGACGCCATCGCGCCGCTGGCAACGCCGGTCGTGGACAGTTTCGCGGGCAACCCCTCGGTGCCCTTCGTGTCCCTGCCCATCGACCTTGGTCTGGCGGTGGCTCCGTTCAGCCTGGTGACCCGGATCGGAGCACAGATGACCCCCTCGGCCCAGCGGCTGGCGGATGCGGTGCTGGCTGCGGCCTAGCTGTTCCGGTCCAGCCAGTCTGCAAACGCGGTCACCACCTCCGGGTCGCAGTCCACCAGATGCTGCGGAGCCGGATAGTCGCCCTGTTGGACATCGCTGACAAAGCGTCCCATCGCTTCGATCCGCATGGCTTGCAGGCGATCGTATTCGGCGGCGAAGTCGGCATAGACCTTGGCGTGGCGCGGGACGCGGCCCCGGTTCTGGCCCAGCACATCATCCGAGAAGAGATACTGCGCGTGGCCTGCCGCTCCCGCCCCCATCGAAATGAGGAAGAGGCTGGTCTTCTCGGCAATGAGGCGCGTGATGGAATGCGGCACGACCTCGATTTCCGCGGCGAAGGCGCCGGCCTCTTCCAGCGCCTTGCACTGGGCCCAGACCAGTTGCGCGGTTTCCAGCGTCTTGCCCACCGCCTTGAAGCCCCCGGTCCAGGTGCGTTTCGAGGGGATCAGCCCGACATGGCCGCAGACCGGCAGCGCGTGGTCGGCCATGGCGCGGACGGTGGCCAGCGAGCCCGAGCAGTAGAAGCCATCCGCCCCGTGCTTGAACAGCGGGAAGGCCCAGCGCAGGAAATCGTCGGTGCCGCCGATCTCGTAGAAATTGTCACCGGGGATGGCGAAACAGTCGGGTGCCGCATCGCGGAAGCGGGAATCCAGGATCATCGCGGGCGGGACCGACAGAAGCTCGACCCCTGCCCTGGCCGCGGCCTCGGCCTCTTCCAGCGTCTCGACCCGCAGCATGGCGAACTGGTGCTTGCCGCGCGCATCCAGAAGGTCGCGGACGGTGGGCGGGGCCATCACGCGACCTCGACGAAGACGCGGTCGCCCTCGACCTTGACCGGGAAGGTGCGCAGGTTGACGCAGACAGGGGCGCGTTTAGCCTCTCCGGTGCGATAGTCGAACTGGCCGTTGTGCTTGGGGCACTCGATGAGGTGGCCCATGACAAGGCCATCGCAGAGATGGACGTTCTCGTGTGTGCAAAGGCCCGCGGTGGCGAAGAATTCGCCCTCCGGCGAATGATAGATCGCAAAGGTCTGGCCAGCGTGATCCCAGCGGATCAGGTCCTCGGCATCGATGTCGTCAATCGAACAGGCGTCAATCCAGGGCATGGGCGATCCTTCATTCTGCGGCGGCGGGGCGCATCATGCCCGGCACATACTGGTGGAAATCCTCGCGATAGGGCTTCGCGGTGGGCGGCAGTTCGCGTTTCAGGAAGTAGTCCTCGTTCATCACCTGCCGCCTGATCGCCGGCCACATTTCCCGGAACGCCTCGGCGATGGAGCGGTTGGGCGGCGGCAGGTCATCCTTGATGATCTCATGCAGGCGCGGCAGGGCGTGGTAGGGCACCATCGGGAACATGTGGTGTTCGACATGGTAGTTCATGTTCCAGTAGATGAACCGGCTGACCGGGTTCATGTAGACCGTGCGGCTGTTCAGCCGGTGATCGACCACGTTGTCGGCCAGCCCGCCGTGCTGGAGAAGCCCGGTCATGATGTGGTGCCAGGCGCCATACATCCGGGGCAGGCCGATCACCATCAGCGGCAGGATCGAGCCCATCCAGACCGCTAGTCCGATGGTCGCCGCATAGATCGCCACATAGATGATCGCGACCCGCTGCACCTTGCCCCATTCGCTTTGCGGGACATAGGTCCGCTCTTCCGGTGTCGGACCGGAAACCGCATTGCGCAGGATGCGCGGAACGAAGGCGATCACGTCGAGGATGCCGAAGAAGTTCAGGATCAGCTTGGCCACTTCGGGCGGCCGCATCACGGCGATCTCGGGGTCGCGGCCGACGAAGTAGGTTTCCGAGTGGTGACGCGCATGGCTCCAGCGCCAGGTGGCCGCGTTGCGCATGATCATGAAGCTGGCGATCTCGTAGACGACATTGTTCATCCAGGGCGTGCGGAAGGCGGTGCCGTGCCCGCATTCGTGCCAGCGTGAATCCGAGGCCGAGCCGTAAAGCACCCCGTAAGCCAGCCAGAACGGTGCCGACCACCACGAAGGCCAGAGCGCGATGCCGATGCCGGCCAGCAGGATCATGCTGCCGAAAAGGATGATCGTGTCGCGGATCGCCGGACCGTCGCTGCGCGCCATCAGGTCCTTCATCACCTTGCGCGGCACCTCGGTGTGATACCATTCGGCCGCCGTCAGTCCGCTTTCCACGGCGCGCCTCGCATCGGCGCCGAAGAGACTGTAGTCGCGCTTGCCCATCCTGACCTCGCTTTCCCCCACGCACCGATCCTGTGCGCTCCTCTGCTTTCGTGGATAAGTCCGGCCGGGCCGAACCGCCAATAGCCCTGCTTGCAGGTTTCGTCACGATCCATCATCATCCGTCAGGACAATGATGGCTTTTCGTCAGACAGATGGCCAGACGACCTACCATTCACGACGTCGCCCGCGAGGCGGGTGTGTCCAGCGCCACGGTGGACCGCGTCCTGAACGGACGCGAAAGGGTTCGCGAGGAAACCGCGCGCAAGGTCTACGAGGCCGCCCGCCTGATCGGATACCATGCAGCGCCCCTTATCGGACAACGGGTGCAGGTGGACCTGCCGCGCCTGCGGCTGGGTCTGGTGCTGCACAAGGAAAGGCAGGCCTTCTACCAGGCATTCAAGGCCGAGGCCGAAAGGGCCGTGACCAGGGCGACGGGCGTGCGGGCTTCGATCCAGGTCGCCTTTGCGGCCTCTCAGTCGCCCAAGGATTTCACCGAACTGATGGAGGGCATGGTCGGCCGTGTCGATGCCGTCGCCGCGACGGCGGTAACACATCCCGAGGTGACCGAAGCCGTCATGCGTCTCAATGCCAAGGGCATTCCCTGCTTTGCGCTCCTGAATGATTTCGGCCAGGGAGTCCGGCAAAACTATCTTGGCCTCAACAACTTGAAGGTTGGACGGATCGCGGCGCACATGATCGCGACCGCCGCGCACCATGCCGGCAAGATCGCGGTCTTTGTCGGGGGCTATCGCTGGCACGGTCACGAACTGCGCGAAACCGGCGTCCGCAGCTACTTCCGGGAACACGCGCCGCAGTTCCAGGTCCTTGATACACTCATCAACCTGGAAACCCGGCAACTGACCTACGAGGCGACGCTGGACCTGCTTTCCCGCCACCCCGATCTCCGCGGCATCTATTGTGCGGGCGGCGGGATGGAGGGGGCAATTGCTGCGGTGCGCGAGGCCCGGGCCCCCGGCGAGGTCGCGCTGGTCGTCAACGAGCTTACACCGGAAAGCCGGGCGGCCCTGATCGGGCGGCACGTCACGATGGTGATCGCAACGCCGCTGCAAAGGCTTTGCGACGATCTGGTCCGGCTGGCAACCGCGGCCGTCACGGAAGGCATGGTGCCCGTTCAGGGTCAGCATTTCCTGCCGCCCGACCTTTACCTTCCGGAAAGCGTCTGACGAAAAACCGTCATCCGGTCGTGGCGGCCTTCGTCAGGAATGATGGGATCGTTCCTCTGCCGATTGACGCGGCCGGAGAGTCTCGGGGATGGTCCGGCGCAAGAAGTCGTCACGGTTGGGGAGGCCGGGGATGGTCCAGTTTGCAGTGAACCACATGACAGTGGCGCGGCTGTCCTTTCGCGACCTTGTCGCGCTGGCCAAGCAGCTGGGCTGTGTCGGTGTCGAGGTCAGGAACGACCTGCCGCAACCGCTCTTCGACGGCATGGACCCGGCCGAGGGCGGGGCGCTCCTTCGCGAAAGCGGGCTTCGGCTGCTGGCGGTGGCCGAGGTCAAGCGCTTCAACGACTGGTCATCCGAGAAGGAGGCCGAGGCGCTTGCGCTGATGAAGATCGCCCGCGCCGCCGGGGCGGAAGCTGTCAGCCTGATCCCGCGCAACGACAACCTCGGGATGGGCAACGGCGAACGGCAAGCATCCCTGCGCGTCGCGCTCAAGGCCCTGAAGCCGATGCTGGAGGATCACGGGCTGGTCGGAATGGTCGAGCCGCTGGGCTTCGA
The DNA here is from genome assembly GCA_046289805.1 of Tabrizicola sp. Classification (GTDB taxonomy): domain Bacteria; phylum Pseudomonadota; class Alphaproteobacteria; order Rhodobacterales; family Rhodobacteraceae; genus Tabrizicola. Next base: position 1,227 of record JBKBVC010000090.1, on the reverse strand, counting down.
GATCTGCGCCTTGCGCTACAAGTCCGAGGCGGTCGAGGGGATCGAGGCGGTCGGCGGCAAGGGCCGGTTCAAGCTGGTGCACGACACCTTCCACCACACGCTGGCCCATGGTGGCCCGCTGTTCCCCGAGCATACCGGGATCGTGCATGTTTCGGGGGTGGTGGATCAGGGGGTCGGCATTGCCGACATGCGCGACCCGCACCGGGTGCTGGTCACGCCGCAGGACCGACTGGGCAACGTGGAACAGATCGCGGCGCTGCTGGCTGCGGGATGGACCGGGCCGATCAGCTTCGAGGCGTTCTCGCCCGAGGTGCACGCCCTCGCCGATCCCGGCGCCGCGCTGGCAACGTCCTTCGATGTCATCCGCCAGGGCATTGCCGCCCGCGCGGCATGAGTTCCGGACCCCGGAGGATAAGGGTCCATCCGGCACAATCCAGGATGCCGCCGGACATCCAACAAGGGAGAGAGAGATGAAAAAGACGCTTCTTGCCGCAGGCCTCGCCGCGCTGATGGGCACAACCGCGATGGCGGAAGGGATCGGTGTGTCGATGGCCAAGTTCGACGACAACTTCCTGACCGTTCTGCGCAACGGCATCCAGGCCCAGGCCGATGCCGCAGGGCTTTCGGTGCAGATCGAGGATGCTCAGGACGACGTGGCCAAGCAGCTGGACCAGATCAACAACTTCATCGCGAGCGGTGTGGACGCGATCATCGTGAACCCGGTCGATACCTCGGCCACGCAGGCGATGTCGGATGCCGCCGCTGCCGCGGGCGTGCCCCTGGTCTATGTGAACCGCCAGCCGATCAACGTGGACAGCTTGCCCGACAACCAGGCCTTCGTCGCCTCGAACGAAGCCGAGTCCTCGCGCCAGGGCTTCATCGAACAGTGCAACCAGTGGAAGGCCGCCGGCAAGGACGAGGTCAGCGTCTACGTGTTGCAGGGCCAGTTGTCGAACCAGGCCGCCGTGCAGCGCACGCAGAACTATTACGACGTGATGAACGAAGGGCTCTGCGCGGTGAAGGTCAATGTGATCGACCAGCAGACCGCGAACTGGAGCCGCGACGAGGCCCAGAACCTGATGACCAACTGGCTCTCGACCGGCACGGCCTTTGACGGCGTGCTGGCCAACAACGACGAGATGGCGCTGGGCGCGATCCAGGCGATGAAGGCCGCTGGCATCGACATGGGTTCGGTCATCGTCTCGGGCGTCGATGCCACACAGGACG
>JBKBVC010000089.1:0-7142 GCA_046289805.1 Tabrizicola sp. | reverse complement strand
AAGGGCGAGCCGGAATGGCCGAATTCGTAAGGCCGGCAGACGACGAAGCCCGCGAGCCCCCATGGCGGCGGGATAGGACCAGACCACCTTGCGCCAGAGCAGAACGACCAAGGTCAGCTTCACCCCGCCATGGGCCAGAAGATAAGGCGCGTAGAAGTGCTGCGTCGGACCGGGAAGGCCTGCATCGCCCGCAGGGTCCAGCTGGCCAGCGTGTCTGTCGGCCGTGTCTGTCGGGTGCCCGGCGATCTGGCAATGCGTGATCCAGAAGACGAAGCGGGCCACCGGCGGATTGGGGGCAACCAGAAGTCCCAGGCCCGCCAGCGGCTCGGCACTGGTCAACAGGCCCTTGATCGCAAGGCTTGCCTCGAAACCGCCCGTGCAGGTACCGCTCGCGGCCTGAAGGCAGCTTGAAGGCCTCAGTCCGACCCGCGCATCGGTTGGACGTATTGCAGCGCCATGTCCCAGGGGAAGAAGATCCAGGTGTCCTGACTGACGCTGGTGATGTAGGTGTCGGCCTGTTTCTCGCCCTCGGGCTTGGCATAGACGCAGGCGAAATGCGCCTTGGGGTAAAGCCGGCGGATCAGTTCCAGCGTCTTGCCGGAATCCACCAGGTCATCGACGATCAGCACGCCCGCGCCGTCCGTCCCCATGACATCGGGGTTCGGCGCCTTGATGACCTGCGCTTCGCGCCGCTGGTCCTGCTTGCCTCCGCCCGAATGGTAGGACTTCACGCTGATGGAATCGACCACGCGGATGTCCAGTTCCCGGCTGACGATCATCGCCGGGACCAGCCCGCCCCGCGTGATCCCGACCACGGCCTTCCAGGTCCCGCCCTCGCCCGGCCCCTTGCCGTCCAGCCGCCACGCGAGCGCCCGAGCATCGCGGTGGATCTGGTCCCAGCTGACGTGAAATCCCTTTTCATGCGGCAGGCGGTCGGCAGACATGGGTTCCTCCTTCAGTTGGCGGCAATCGTGATACCGTGCCGGTCAGGACATCCGGCGGTGCTGGCAGAAGGCCGTGCGGCAGGCATCACTGACCGCCGTCCTTGCGGCCCGACAAGAGGTCGATGTCCGGCGCCTCGATCGCCTTCATGCCGACGACATGATAGCCGCAATCGACATGCAGGTTCTCGCCCGTGGTGCCGCTCCCGAGGTCAGACAGCAGGTACAGCGCCGCCTTGCCGACCTCTTCCTGCGTCACGTTGCGGCGGAGCGGCGAGTTCAGCTCGTTCCATTTCATGATGTAGCGGAAATCGCCGATCCCGCTGGCGGCCAGCGTCTTGATCGGCCCCGCGCTGATCGCGTTGACCCGGATGCCGTCCTTGCCCAGATCCTCGGCCAGATACTTGACCGAGGCCTCGAGCCCCGCCTTGGCCACGCCCATCACGTTGTAATGCGGCATGACCTTCTCGGCCCCGTAGTAGGTGAGCGTCAGCAGGCTGCCGCCCTGCCCCATCATCGCCGCAGCGCGCTGGCAGACGGCGGTGAAGCTGTAGACCGAGATGTCCATCGCCAGGGCAAAACCTGCGCGGCTGGTGTCCACATAGCGGCCGCGCAGCTCGTTCTTGTCGGCGAAGCCGATGGCGTGGACAAGGAAGTCCAGCTGCCCCCATTCCGCCTTGAGCGCGGAGAACAGCGCGTCGATGCTGTCGTCGCTGGCCACGTCGCATTCGAAGAGGAGCGGCTTGCCCAGCGTCTCGGCCAGGGGTTCCACCCGCTTCTTCAGCGCCTCGCCCTGGTAGCTGAACGCAAGTTCCGCCCCCTGGGCCGCCACGGCCTGCGCGATGCCCCAGGCAATCGACTTGTCATTGGCCAGACCCATGATCAGCCCGCGCTTGCCCTGCATCAGTCCCGTTGACATTCCCGGCCCCTCGCCCACTTTTCGGTGACATTGACGTGTAGGCGAAGCGGGTCCTTCCTTCAAGGCAGGTCCGCAAGCCAGGGAAAGGAGCTTCCATGGACCGGTCCGGCATCTTCGAAGGCGACGACCCCTTCGCCATCGCGCGCGCCTGGCTGACCGAGGCCGAGGCGCAGGAGCCGAACGACCCGAACGCCATCGCGCTGGCCACGGTCGATCCGCAGGGCATGCCGAATGTCCGCATGGTGCTTCTGAAGGAGATCGAGGACGACGCCTTCGTCTTCTACACCAACTACGGCTCGGCCAAGGGCCAGGAAATCGCGGCCTCGGGCAAGGCGGCCTTCGTGCTGCACTGGAAATCGCTGCGCCGCCAGATCCGCGTCCGCGGCAGCGTCACCCGCGAGGATGGCCCGAAGGCGGACGCCTATTTCGCCAGCCGCAGCCTGAAATCCCGTCTCGGGGCCTGGGCCAGCCGGCAATCCGAACCCCTCACCTCGCGCGAGGCGCTGCTGGCAGAGGCGGCGCGCGTCGCCGTGACGAAGGGTCCAAATCCCCCCCGCCCGCCCGTCTGGGGCGGCTTCCGCATCACGCCGGTGGAGATAGAGTTCTGGGCCGACGGCGCATTCCGCTTGCACGACCGCTTCCGCTGGCGCAGGAATGATCATGGGTCAGCGTGGGACATCACCCGTCTGAACCCCTAGACTTGTTCCCTTTTGCGCAAAAATAGTCGCCCATCTGCCGAATTGCCCTTGATCCCGGCCCGGCATTTCCCCATCAGTGCGTCCTAGGGCTCATTCTGGGGAGAAGGCTCTGTCGATGACGGAAGAAGATGAGACCGTGCAGGTCGTGCATGGTCGCGTAAAGTGGTTTGATCCATCCAAGGGTTTCGGGTTCATCATATCGGACCAGACGGATTCGGACATCCTGCTGCACGCAAATGTGCTCAGGAGCTACGGCCAGGGTTCCGTAGCCGATGGTGCAGGAATCGAGGTACGCATCCAGCGCACGCAACGCGGCGTGCAGGCGATCGAGGTAACCCGGATCGACCCTCCCGAAGGCGTCACGCTGCCCCTCGGCGAGGCTGCCGCGCAGCTGGTCAGCGCCGATATCCTGGCCTTGCCGATGGAACCGGCCCGGGTGAAATGGTTCGACAAGGGCAAGGGCTTTGGCTTTGCCAATGTGTTCGGCCGCCCCGAGGACATCTTCATTCATGCCGAGGTGCTGCGCGTTTCGGGTTTTGCCGATCTCGGTGCCGGCGAGGCGGTAGCCCTGCGGGTGATCGAGGGCCGGCGCGGCCGGATGGCGGTCCAGGTCCTTTCCTGGGAAGCCGCAAGCCGGGACAAGCCGTGAGGGCGGGGCGGCTGGCGCTGATCCTTGCGGCCCTGCCCGGCGCGGCCTGGGCCGAGGCTCCCTGCGCGCCTGACCGGCTGGACATCCGCTGGCAGGGCGGCCACGAAAGTTTCGCCGTCGAACTGGCTGACGACCCGGCCGAACGCGCGCGGGGCCTGATGTTCCGCGAGAGCCTGTCCGCCGCGCAGGGCATGTTTTTCGTTTACGACACACCCGGGCGGCCCTCCTTCTGGATGAAGAACACGCTGATCCCGCTGGACATGATCTTCGCCGATCCGACCGGAACGGTGACCCGCGTTCACGCAGATGCGATCCCCGGCGACCTCACCCCGATCGACGGCGGGCCGGGGGTGATGTTCGTGCTGGAGATCAACGCGGGCCTCGCCGCGAGGCTCGGCATCACGCCGGGCGCGGTCATGCGCCATCCCTCGATCCCGGCCGACGCGGCCGCCTGGCCCTGCGACGGGTAAGCCTTTTCTTTCCCGGCCGATGCCGCTAAGGGTGGCACCGTCGGGGCGTAGCGCAGTCTGGTAGCGCGACGGTTTTGGGTACCGTAGGTCGCGAGTTCGAATCCCGCCGCCCCGACCACGCCCCCCTTGACAGCAGTCGGCCCTACCCATCCACAGACCCGCTACGGCAACCCCCTGCCTGGCTTGCCCCTTTCCAAATACTCCCGCAGGATGCGATGGGCCGCCAAGGGCGCGCGGGTCCTAGTCCGGGGCAGACCGGCCTTGCCGCCAGAGAGCGGAGGGCGCATATCGGACGGGAAAGGGGCCGCCGATGTCCATCGCCTTCGACCATAGCTATGCCCGCGACCTGCCCGGAACCTATCTTCGTGTCACGCCGGACCGGGCGCCCGCCCCCCGGCTTCTGGTGCTGAACCGGCCGCTGCTGGCCGACCTCGGCCTCGAGATGACCGAGGCCGAGGCCGCCCTATGGTTCTCGGGCGCCGAGCTTCCCCCCGGTGCCGATCCCATCGCCCAGGCCTATGCCGGCCACCAGTTCGGCGGCTTCGCGCCCCAGCTCGGCGACGGCCGCGCGCATCTTCTGGGCGAGGTCGTCACGCCAGGGGGGCGGTTCGACATCCAGCTCAAGGGGTCGGGCCGCACGCCCTTCTCGCGCGGCGGCGACGGCAAGGCGGCGGTCGGCCCGATGCTGCGCGAATACCTCGTCTCGGAGTTCATGGCTGCCATGGGTGTGCCCACCACCCGCGCGCTGGCCGTCGTGGCCACCGGTGAGGAGATCTGGCGCGAGACGAAGCTGCCCGGTGCGGTTCTGGCGCGGGTTGCGGCCAGCCACCTGCGGGTGGGCACCTTCCAATTCTTCGCCGCGCGCGGCGAGACGGCCAAGGTCCGGGCGCTCGCCGACCATGCCATCGCCCGGCACTACCCGGATCTCGCCGGGGCCGCGAACCCCTATCTCGCCCTTCTCGACGCCGTCATCGCCCGGCAAGCCCGGCTGATCGCGGACTGGATGGGGCTGGGGTTCATCCACGGCGTGATGAACACCGACAACATGGCGATCAGCGGCGAGACCATCGACTATGGCCCCTGCGCCTTCATGGAAGCCTATGCGCCGGGCACGGTGTTCTCCTCGATCGACCACCAGGGCCGTTATGCCTATGCCAACCAGCCGCTGATCCTGGGCTGGAACCTCGCACGGCTGGCCGAGACGCTCCTGCCACTGTTCGATCCCGTGCCGGACCGCGCGGTCGAGATCGCCAACGACCGCCTTGCGGGCATCGCCGACCGCTATCGGGCCGAATGGGTCGCGGTAATGCGACGCAAGCTGGGCCTTGTCGGCGCTGAGCCGGGCGATGCGGCACTGGCCGACGACCTGATGGCGGCGATGGAAGGTGCGGACTGGACCCTGACTTTCCGGCGCCTGGCGGACGAGGCTGCGCTCCGCCCCCTGTTCCGGGATTTCACGCGGATGGAGGCCTGGCTGCCCCGCTGGCGCGCCCGGGCCGGAGACGGGGCAGAAGGCCGGATTGCCCGGGCGAACCCCGTCGTGATCCCGAGGAACCACAAGGTCGAGGAGGCCCTTTCCGCCGCCACCGCGGGTGACCTGGCCCCGTTCCACGCCCTTCTCGCCGCGATCCGGCAGCCCTTCGTCGAGGCCGAACCCTTCATCCTGCCCGCCCCGACCGGCTTTGGCCCCTACGTCACCTTCTGCGGCACCTGACAGTGGGCTCCTCGTTCGACTTCGTCGCCTCGTCGCGAGCGAGGAGTGACGAAGTCAACGACGAGCGCGCCCCGCAGATTGACGCCCCGGCCCTTCCCCGCCACCATGCCGTCATGGCCGACCGCTCCGACATCCACGACCGCCTCGCCGCCTCGCTCCGCACGGCGCGCAAGGCGCGCGGGCTGTCTCTCGACGCCATCGCTAAACTCTCCGGCGTCTCCCGCTCGATGGTCGGTCAGATCGAACGCGGCGAATCCTCGCCCACCGTTGCCACGCTCTGGGCCCTGACCCGGGCGCTGCAACTGGATTTCGCGGGGCTGCTGGAAGACCGGCCAGCCCCCGGCATCGACGTCACCCGCGCCGCCCAGGCCCCGGTGATCCGGCGCGGCGGCGTGACCATCCGCATCCTGTCCGCCCCCGAATCCGTCGGCCATCACGAGGTCTATGAACTGGCCTTCGCCGAGGGCGCCCGCCTGACCTCCGAGCCCCATTCCCCCGGCTGCCGCGAGCACCTGACCGTGCTGGAAGGCAGCCTCACTGTGACTTCGGGCGAGGCGATCGAACATCTCGACCCCGGCGACGTTGCCCGCTACCCCGCCGACCGCCCGCACGACATCGCAGCCCGGGACCCGGCCCGTGCCATCCTGATCGTCCAGGACAGCTGAAATCCAGCATGACGGAGGTTTTTCCGCCATGTTGACATGACCCGCAGAACCCGCCATTTTCCGCCAAACCGGAAGGGGCTCCACCATGACGGATTCAAGCGCATTCCTCGCCCATATCAGGGCCACGCTGCGCGCCATCGAGGACGATGGCCTGCTGAAACGCGAACGGCTCATCACCGGCGCCCAGGGCGCGCATGTGCAGATGGGAGAGCGACGGATGCTGAACCTCTGCGCCAACAACTACCTCGGTCTCGCGGACGACCCCCGGCTGATCGCCGCTGCCAAGGCCGCGATGGATGACCACGGCTTCGGCATGGCGAGCGTCCGCTTCATCTGCGGCACCCAGGACCTGCACCGGCGGCTGGAGAGCCGGCTTGCACAATACCTGGGCCAGGACGACTCGATCCTCTTCGCCGCCTGCTTCGACGCCAACGGCGGGCTGTTCGAAGCGCTTCTCGGCCCCGAGGATGCCGTCATCTCCGACGCGCTCAACCACGCCTCGATCATCGACGGCATCCGGCTCTGCAAGGCCAGGCGCTACCGCTACGCCAACTCCGACATGGCCGACCTCGAGGCGCAACTGAAGGCCGCGAAGGCCGACGGCGCCCGCTTCATCCTGATTGCCACCGACGGCGTCTTCTCGATGGACGGCTACTACGCGAGGCTGCGCGAAATCCGCGCACTTGCCGATACTTACGGCGCGATCGTCATGGTTGACGATTGCCACGCCACCGGCTTCACCGGCCCGAAAGGCGCGGGCACCCCCGCGCGTGCCGGCGTCCGGGTCGAGATACTGACCGGCACCCTCGGCAAGTCCCTCGGCGGCGCGCTGGGGGGCTACATCGCCGGCCCGCAGCCCGTGATCGACCTCCTGCGCCAGCGCGCGCGGCCCTACCTCTTCTCCAACGCCCTCCCCCCCGCCGTGGTCGGAGCGGCACTTGCCGCGATCGATATCGTGGAGCAGGCCGACGACCTGCGCGCGCGCCTGGCCGAGAACGCCGCCTACTGGCGCGCGGGGCTGACGGCGGCGGGCTTCTCCCTTTTGCCCGGCGACCACCCGATCATTCCGGTCATGCTGGGCGAGGC
>JBKBVC010000088.1:2670-7149 GCA_046289805.1 Tabrizicola sp. | reverse complement strand
GGATCGAGGCGCGCGAGGGTTTCTCGCCCTTCCTGTGGTCCTTCGCCCCGCCGCCCGGCCCAAGGCCCGCAAGCATGGCCGAGGTGCCGGCGCAAACCCCGCAGTCGCAGGCCATGTCCCGGGCGCTGAAAGCCGAGGGCTTCGTCTTCGTCGGCCCGACGATCACCTACGCCTTCATGCAGGCCTCGGGCATGGTCAACGACCACATCGCCACCTGCGACTGGGGCTGACCCCCTTGGCCTTTCCGGCCTCAAGGCTCATATAGGCACAAACATCCTTCCGGAGGTCCGAATGCTGGGTCTGGGCGAAAAACCGAAAGCCGACGCGAACCTGATCAAGGACGCGACCGAAGCCACCTTCATGACGGACGTGATCGAGGCCAGCCGCGAAGTCCCGATCATCGTCGATTTCTGGGCCACATGGTGCGGCCCCTGCAAGACGCTCGGCCCGATGCTCGAAGCCGCCGTCACCGCCGCCAGGGGCAAGGTGCGGATGGTCAAGGTCGATGTGGACCGGAACCAGCGCATCGCGGCGCAACTGCGCATCCAGTCGATCCCGACCGTCTATGCCTTCTGGCAGGGCCAGCCGGTCGATGGCTTCCAGGGTGCGGTGCCGGCCTCGGAACTGAAGGCCTTCATCGACCGGGTCTCGGCCCTTGCCGGTGACGGAGGCCTGGCCGATGCGCTCCAGGCGGCCGAGGACATGCTGACCGAGGGCGCCGCCGTCGATGCCGCCGAGACCTTCGCCGCGATCCTGGGCGAAGAGCCCGAGAACGCCACCGCCTACGCAGGTCTCGTTCGTGCGCACATCGCGCTCGGCAATCTCGACCAGGCAGAAGCCTTCATTACGGCAGCGCCCGGCCCGGTGGCCAAGTCCAAGGAACTGGATGCCGCCCGCGCGCAGCTGGAACTGGCGAAACAGGCCGCCAAAGCCGGGCCCGTGGCCGACCTCCGCGCCGCCGTCGAGGCGAACCCGAACGACCATCAGGCCCGCTACGACCTCGCCGCCGCGCTGCTCGCCGGCGGGAACGCCAAGGAGGCCGTGGATCAGCTGCTGGAACTCTTCCGCCGCGACCGCGAATGGAACGGCGGCGCCGCCAAGGCCCAGCTCCTCACCATCTTCGACGCGCTCAAGCCGCAGGACCCGATCGTCCTCGCCGGCCGCCGCAGGCTGTCGTCGATGATATTTGCCTGATCCCCGACCCGGGCTACCTCATGCCCATGATCACCGCAGCCGACCTGCCGGACACCATTCCGGTCTTCCCCCTGCCCGGGGCGCTCATGCTCCCCAGGGCGCGGCTTCCCCTGCACATCTTCGAACCGCGCTATCTGGCGATGATCGAGGATTGCATGAAGACCAAGCACCGGCTGATCGGCATGATCCAGCCGCGCGAGACGCCGGGCGGCGAGAAACGGCTCCAGGCCATCGGCTGCGCCGGCCGCCTCACCGGCTTTTCCGAAACCGAGGACGGCCGCTACATGATCACCCTCTCGGGCATCTCGCGCTACCGCGTGCGCGAAGAGGTCCAGGGCTTCACCCCCTACCGCCGCTGCCTGGTGGACTGGGCCCCCTTCGCGCGCGACCTCGGCCCCGCCGAGAGCGACCCCGGCTTCCGGCGCGAGGATTTCATGGGCCTCCTCGCCCGCTATTTCACCAAGCTGAACCTCTCGACCGACTGGAACAGCCTCAAGGAAGCCGAGACCGAACTGCTCATCAACTCGCTCTCCATGCTCTGCCCCTTCTCCCCCGAGGACAAGCAGGCCCTCCTCGAAGCCCCGACCCTGATGACCCGGCGCGAGACCATCGTGACCCTGATCGAATTCGCCCTGCGGGGCAGCGGCGAAGAGGAGATCCTGCAATGAGCGACCCCGCCGACCGCCGCATGCTCGAGGCGCTGGTCTGCCCGGTGACCAACGCCGTCCTGACCTACGACGCCGAAAGGCAGGAACTGATCTCCAAGGCCGCCCACCTCGCCTTCCCGATCCGCGACGGCATCCCGATCATGCTGGTCAGCGAGGCCCGGCAGCTGGACTGACGCCGCGCCCAGCGTAGGGTGCGCTACAGCGCACCGACCCGGCCAACCCAAACCGACACCCCCCCGCATCGCCCCCGCGCAGGATGGGCGGCCCGCCCATCGCCCCCACCCACCTTCACTTGCCCTTAACCCGTTCCGCCGGATAGGATTCCGCTGAACCGAAGGGGCCGCGCATGACGAACCACCTCTACTACGGCGACAACCTGACCGTCCTGCGCGACAACATCGCTTCCGAGTCGGTGGACCTCATCTACCTCGACCCGCCCTTCAACTCGAACGCGGGCTACAACGTGCTGTTCAAGGCCCCCGACGGCTCCGGGTCAGCTGACGGAGCTTAGCTCAACGCGACTTGCGTGACTTGAACGGAATGACGTCCGCCTGTGAGTGGTTCGCATAGGTATTCCAAGTCGGCGCGTACTCGTCAGCCTCGTTGCCCCAGACTGTCCAGCCCACCCGAGGGCCCCTGGCGAACATTTCCAGGCGAGGTCCGTTGCTGCATCCCTCGATCAGCGTGTACTGCTCGTCAGGCTTGCGGCTGTGTTCCCGCTTTTGAGTGGAAATGATGTTTTCCTGTGTCCGCCCAAGCTGCAAGGTCCGAGCATTCTTGCCTCGCACGCCAAAGAGCAGGACCTCAGTCACATTGCGAAAATAGAAGCCCACGCCACGTCGATCCGGGCCGCCGTCCTTGCGCACCTTGTACCAAATGATGTTGCTCTTGTAGGCAAAACCCCAATGCTCCATGACTTTCAGTCCCTCGGGCAAGAGCGCGTTCGGGACCCAAAGATAAAGATGTGCGGTTTCGGCAACGATTGCTTCGACCGGCAGTTCGCAAATCTCCCGCAAAGTCATCGTGGGATATCGGGAAAGCCGTTTATGCTCGGGCGCCATCTTGCCCGTGCGGTTCTGGAATTGCCATGGCGGATCTGCGAGAACCGTCTTGAACTTGGTGGTTCCCGCCTTAGCCAGAAGGTCATCCGCGGCGCTGGTCATTCCTCGTCCTCCACGTAAAGAGATTTCTTGATCCCGAATACCAAAAGCGGACATCCGGCACCGCCGCCACCTTCGATGCGGGGAAGCAGCTTGGACATGTGAGTCGTGGACATTCCATAAGAGGAACCTCTCCCAAGTTCCCTAAAGATGTCTTGCAACTCGTCTGCTCTCGTCAGAATCACGCCGACGCTGACAGTCCGAAGGTCAAAGAGTAGACGAAAGTTGTTGAGGTCTCGATCAAAGAACGGATCCTTGTTGTTCCATTCGACCTCCAAAGCGATGCCGTTCTTGTAGCAATCTACCTTGTGTGTTGGGGAGTCGAGCCGTCGTCCATCGACCTCGATTGCCGTTTGGAACTGCTTCTCGACCCACCCGCGACGGAAGAGAAAATCATCCACAAATGATGCAAGCTTGGTCTTGTTGCCTCCACCGACTGCGATCCACGACTTCCGAAGGCGCAGGTCCTGGAGCAGCGCTAGAAGGTCTGCCCACTCCCCAGGAAAATCCTGCGAGAGGATTGCACTCGCATGCTTCCATTCGTGACACTCGTAGTTGTCGCGCACGAACTGCGGCAATCGATCACGCAACATATTGTGGTCTCCGGTTGCATTAGAAGACTATCTTCGCAACTGCTCGCCAACAAGCGCAACTTGTATGTTCGTGCAACCCACCAAACCCATGATCGCCGAGGCCGCCTCCGCCGGCCTGCACGAGGAACCCGGCTTCGCCCCCGTCCCCCGGCTCCAGATCGTCACCATCGAACAGGCGATGGCCCTGCGCGAACGCGCCGTCCAGCTTCCCGCCCGCCGCGACGACGCCTTCAAGCGCGCCGCGCGCGAGGAAGACACCGGCCGGCAAGGCGCCCTCGACCTCTGACCCGCGCCCGCCGGGCTCGCTCCGTCCCGCCCGGACCCCGCATTTGCCCTTTCCCGAATACTCCCGCCGGAGGCATCCCCGTCCGCCCACCCGCACCACGCCCCGTCAAGGCGCCTCCCTCCCCCCCCGTGGGGGAGGGAGGGGGTGGGGGTGGCACCTCCGCGCATGGCAAGGCAAAGCCCCTCCAGACCCCGGAGTCGAAAGGTTAACACCACCCTAACAGAAAATCGCAAGTCATTGAAATGACTTGCGGATCAGAGATTGTCCACCGTGGACACTCACGCCGCCAGGTCGTCGGTCCCCACCGCATAGAGCCCCGCCGCCCCTTCCCGGGCCTCGGCCAGCAGGGCGGCATGTTCGGGCAGGATCCGCCGGATCATCACCCGGGCCAGCGCCTCGCGGTCGCCCTCGGCCAGCGCGGCCTTCAGATGCGCCCCGGCCCCCAGCACCCTGGCAAAGGCCCGCAGGTAGGGCACCGCCCCGGCAAAGCGGTCGTTCAGGGGCATGGCGACCAGCGCCTCGGTCCCCTCGCGCAGCGCCTCGGCCGCGGCCCAGACCTCGCCGGCCAGATCGGGCAG
>JBKBVC010000088.1:0-2660 GCA_046289805.1 Tabrizicola sp. | reverse complement strand
CCGGAAAGCCGCCTCGCCGCCATCGGCCATCTTGCGTCCGACCAGGTCCATCGCCTGCACCCCGTTCGTGCCCTCGTAGATCGGCAGGATCCGCGCATCCCGCAGGAACTGCGCCGCCCCCGTCTCCTCGATGAAGCCCATGCCGCCATGCACCTGCACGCCCTGATGGGCCACCTCGCAGGCGATGTCGGTGCAATGGGCCTTGGCGATCGGGGTCAGAAAGGCCGCCCGCGCCTGCCACTCCGCCGCCCCGGTGGCCGAGGCCATGTCGATCGCCACGGCGCAGGACAGCGCGATGGCCCGCGCCGCGAAGACCTCGGCCCGCATGGTCGCCAGCATCCGGCGGACATCGGCATGGTCGAGGATCGTGCCCTCTGCCGACAGCGGCGTCGTCCCTTGCCGCCGATCCTGCGCATAGGCCAGCGCCTTCTGCAGCGCCGCCTCGGCCAGACCGACCCCCTGCGCCGCCACCGACAGGCGGGCGTTGTTCATCATCGTGAACATCGCCGCCATCCCCTTGTGCGGCGCGCCCACCAGCCAGCCGGTCGCGCCTTCGAACTGCATCACGCAGGTCGGGCTGCCATGGATGCCCAGCTTGTGCTCCAGGCTCACCACCCGCAGGCTGTTGCGCGCGCCGGGCCGCCCCTCGGCGTCTGGCAGGAACTTCGGGACCATGAACAGGCTGATCCCCTTCGTCCCTGACGCCCCGTCCGGCAGCCGCGCCAACACCAGGTGGCACACATTCGCCACCAGATCGCTGTCGCCCCAGGTGATGAAGATCTTCTGCCCCGTAACCGCATAGGTCCCGTCCCCGTTCGGCACCGCCTTTGTCCGCAGAGCGCCGACATCGGTGCCGGCCTGCGGCTCGGTCAGGTTCATCGTCCCCGACCATTCGCCCGAGGTCAGCTTGGGCAGATACAGCGCCTGAATGTCGGGTCCGGCGTGATGCTCCAGCGCCTCGATCTGACCCTTGCTCAGCAAGGGCTTCAGATGCAGCGCGAGACAGGCGCCCGACATCATCTCGTCCACCGACAGGGCCAGAGAGATCGGCAAGCCCATCCCGCCATGCTCGGGCCGCGCCGCCATGCCGACCCAGCCGCCCTCGGCGATCGCCCGATAGCCTTCGGCAAAGCCGGGCGGCGACACGACCACCCCGTTCTCCAGCCGGGCCGGAGTCAGGTCGCCCATCCGGTTCAGGGGCGCCAGCACATCGGAACACAGCCGCCCCGCCTCGGCCAGGATCGCCTCGGCAAGGTCCGGCGTCGCGAGCCGGAACCGCGGGGTCGCGGCGACCTCGGCAAAGCCCACGACGTGATCTAGGATGAAGCGGATGTCCCGGACCGGAGCGCGATAGGCCATGGCCACCTCCCTTGGCAAATACCGGACCCTGCCGTAAGCAGGGCCGGATCGAACGCTATCCCTTTCGGATCGCCCTGCAAGCCGGACGCTGCGTCATTGCCATGACCCACATCCTTCCCCCCGATGACGCCGGCATCGCGCGGGCCGCCGAGCTGCTGCGGGCCGGAGAACTGGTCGCCTTCCCGACCGAGACGGTCTATGGCCTTGGCGGCGACGCACGGTCGGATCGGGCGGTGGCGGGGATCTACGCCGCCAAGGGGCGCCCCAGCTTCAACCCCTTGATCGTCCACCTACCCGATCTCGCGGCCGTGGAAGCCATCGCCGAGGTCGGGACACAGGCGCGCGAACTGGCCAGCGCCTTCTGGCCCGGACCGCTGACTCTGGTCCTGCCCCTGCGCAGGCAGGCCGGGATTTCGTCGCTGGTCACCGCCGGACTGGAGACCGTCGCGGTGCGCGTGCCGGCGCATCCGCTGGCGCAACGGCTGCTTCGTGCCTTCGGCGGACCGCTCGCTGCGCCCTCGGCCAATCCTTCGGGGCGCGTCTCGCCGACCAGTGCGAACCATGTGATCGAGGGTCTGTCCGGCCGCATCGCCGCGGTGCTGGACGGTGGCCCCTGCGCGGTGGGGCTGGAGTCGACCATTGTCCTGCCCGACCCTTCGCCGATCCTGCTGCGCCCCGGCGGCGTGCCGGTCGAGGCACTGGAGGCCGCGCTTGGCGCGCCCCTCTCTCAGGGCGGGGATGCGAGGAAACCGCTGTCGCCCGGACAGCTGGCCTCGCATTACGCCCCCGATGCCGCGCTGCGCCTGAACGTGACCGAGGCCGTGCCAGGAGAGGTCATGGTCGGCTTCGGGCCGGTGCGCGGGGCGTTGTCGCTGTCCGAGAGCGGCGATGTGGCGGAGGCGGCATCGCGTCTGTTCCAGGTGTTGCGCGAGGCGGACCGTCTGGCCGGCCCAGGTGGCCGCATCGCCTTTGCCCCGGTGCCGGAGAGCGGACTGGGCCGGGCCATCAACGACAGGCTGCGGCGCGCGGCGGCCCCGCGCAACTAAGCGCAGCCCCGACGTCACAGGGATGGGGGCGAGAGGGCGTCCGGCCAAATTTCCCCGTTACCTCCGGGTCAAACTATGCCATAGTTCGTCCGGGGCTGAGAGCCTGAGCAATCAGAATGTCTGCCGATCAAGGCGGGATAGAAAAGGGAACCGTGTAAATGCTTAACGAATTCAAGGCCTTCATCGCTCGCGGCAACGTGCTTGACCTGGCCGTCGGCGTCGTCATCGGCGCTGCCTTCACCGCCATCGTCACCT
>JBKBVC010000087.1:0-7195 GCA_046289805.1 Tabrizicola sp. | reverse complement strand
AAGCGCCTCGTGGAAGGTGGAGGCGGATGGGCTGACCATCGCGGGGTTCAAGCCGGCCAAGGCGGCGAAGGGCGGCATGATCGCCATGGCCTTCAAGAAGCCGCATGAAGTGGTTGGAAACCACATCGCCAAGTATCAGTCGATGCGGCTGGCCAAGATGCTGATGGCCTATGACTTCGAGCGCCGCCTGAACCCGTTCGCGGAACTGGGCGGGTTCATCTTCACCTTCATGGGGGATGGGAAGCCGGGGACGGGGAAGACGACCCTCATTCAGATGATGGCGGGCTTGCTCAACGATTACTGCAAGGTGGCGGGCTATCCGTTCCGCTACCAGAACTTCAGTATCGACCAGATCGACAGCTATCAGGGCAAGTCCGGGCAGAACGCCAAGGCCTTCATCGACGCGATCCTCGACCCCTCGGTGATCGGGTTCGGGACCATCGACGATATCGACCAGGTGGCGGGCAAGCGCGGGGACCGGCAGTCGAGTGCGGGCCAGCAGGAGGTGACGGCGGTCTTCATGCAGGCCTTTGCCGGGGCGGGGACGGTGGTGCGGGGGAATTGCACCTTCGGGATGTTCAGTAACTATCCGGAGAATGTGGACGACGCCCTGCGCCAGCGCGCCGGGGCGCGGTTTCTGGTCGATGGGCCGCAGACAAAGGAGGACTACATCGACATCCTCTCGCTGCTTCTGGGGAAGAACCATTCCATTCCCGTCGGCGACCACCAGCTCTTCGCGGCGCAAGAGATCAAGCGGGCGGTGGCGGCGAGTTTCGAGGGCCATTCGAAGCCGCAGCAGGAGGGTCTTCTGAAGGTCTGGGAGAAGGTCTCGGGGGAGATCGGCAAGCTGGACACGCTGGCGAAGATCGGGGCTTACCTCAAGGCGATCCAGCAGGCGGATGAGCGGTTCACGGGCCGGGCGATCAAGAACATCACCGATGCGGTGAAGGTCCGGGCGATGGACTTTGAACTGCCGGACGAGTGGATGGAGGAGCCGGAGCTGTTCCTGTTCAAGCCCTATGACGAGAAGCTGGCGATGATCAAAGGGCTGATGACACCCATCACGGTCGAGATGGTGATCCAAGAGATCAACCGCTACGCCGATTCCGAGTTCCGCTATGCCGACAAGTCGGACGAGGTGGCCATCGAGGCCATGGTGCGCGAGTTCGGCCGGACGGAAGAGGCGAAGCGGCGCTATCTGGAGAAGAAGTGAACGAGGCGCTGACCCTTACCCTGTGGAATTCGATCCTGCCGCTGGCGGGGGTGTGCGCGCTGGTGGCCTGGCTGCCGGGGTGGCTGGTGGGGCGGGGGAACCTGTCGCAAGGGGCGCTTGCGCGGGCGGTGGGGGTGACGGCTTTGGTGGCGCTGGTCGTGGGGGCCGTGCTGGCGGCCGGGCTTTATGCGGCGATCAACGAGGAGGTCTTGGCGGGGGTCCTCAAGGCTCCGCTGGAGCGGGCGGGGTTCTTCCTCGGCCGCTCGGCGCTGTTCGCGCTCTTGTGGGGGCCGGTGCTGGGGTTCGTCTGGCTGGTGAAGGCGCAGGAGCTGAACCGGCGGTTGGGGATGCGGATGGTGGATGGGGAAGGGGGGAAGGGGTGATGCCGAACGCGAGAATATCTTTACCAGCTAGTACAGCAATCGATCAGATTTTCCCGTTCGCAATCGAACTTGATCGGTACTCGCAGCATGATCGGTTGGTCATCGATCTGCCTGAGAGTACATTCTTCAGCCCCTTTGTAATGCTATTCCTAGGAAAGAAAATTGCGCACCTCCGCGAAAGGTGCCCTCAGCTCCAAGTAATATTCAATGGCTGGGAGCGGCATCCTTATGCCTCCCATATGGGGTTCTTTGATCTTTGCGGCTACGTCCATGGGAAACACATTGGCGAGGCGTGGGGAAGTCGGCAGTACTTGCCGATTACCAGACTGAAGCGCGAGGATCTGATTGAGAAGGAAATCGATAAATACGAGGAGATACAGGATCTCGTTCAGAGGCGTGTGGATAAGATAGCCGAAATTGTAGCACGAGACACCGAAAGGCGTGGCATCTTCTTCAACGTACTTTCCTTCTCTGTTCGCGAAGTTTTCCGAAACGTCTTTGAACACGGTGAGACTGATGAGTTGTACTATTGTGCGCAGTATTGGCCAAAGAGTGATAAAGTCGAATTCGCAGTGGCGGATGCGGGAATCGGGATAAGGAGATCACTTGGACACAACCCAAACTTCCGCTTCAATTCAGATAAGGCTGCGCTAGAGGCTGCCCTTCTACCGAGCGTTTCCGGGAAGACCCATCAACCGAGGCGTTCGGCAAACTGGTACAATTCGGGCTACGGACTTTATATGATTAACAGACTCGCGAGAAATGGTGGCAGCTTTGTCATTGCAAGTGGAGAAAGCGCAATATGCCTGACTCCGCGCACCAAGACCAATTTCAGTACTTCCTTTAGTGGCTCCATTCTCCGCGTAAGCTTCAAGGTTTCAGAGATAGGCGACGTCCAACAGCGCCTTGCGGAATTCCGAAAGGATGGTGCAAAGATCGCTGCGCAGATAAAGGGATCAGGCAACAGACCTCCATCAGCGATGTCAATGCTATTGCGGCGAGATTACAGATGAAACGCCTCATCCAGCGCGGCCTGATGTTCGGGAACCTGATCGAGGTCTCCTCACCGGCGCTTGTCGAACGCTACAACCGGGCGCTCAAGCATCTGACGGGGAAGGTCACGAAGCTCGACGATTTCCACATCGACCTGTCCGGCTATTCGCCGGAGATTGGTGACGAACTCAATGACCACCTCTACCTCAACCCCAACGGGGCGAACCGGCAGTTCATCTTGCTGACCACGGCGCAGAAGGATGCGCCGCTTCTCAACATCAAGTTCTCCACCAGCCGGGGGATCCTGACGCAGTTCATCGAGAAGAACGAGGCGCAGCTCTTTGCGCTGACCGCGCGGGATGCGGTGGCGGGGGAGTTGCAGAACTCGGTCTACGCGTTCGACTCGCCGGCCAAGCTGTTCGACATACGGCAGGTGACGGTCGAGGCGGATACGATTGGCGGGCATGTGGCGGATGCGGGGAAGCTCGCGAAGCTGATCGAGCGGTTCCGGCAGGAGCCGGACGGCTGGCGCGATGATGTGCTGATCGCCGAAATGATCGGGCTGGCGAAGAAGACGGGCGACGTGACGCGGGTGCCGATCTCGCTTCCGGCGATGACCTTCAGCCAGGCGAACTTCTGGACCAGCCATTTCGGCGGCATCTACATCTTCCAGGGGGTGCGCTATCCGGCGGCGATCTCCACGCTGGACTGGCGCAGCCTGGGCGAGGTGCCGATCGCGCAGGTCATGGACCTGACGCACCGCAACCAGATCGCCGACTGGCTGGAGCGGAACGGGCTGGTGGAGCCCATCGTGCAGGCGCGGGGGGCGGATGCGGCGGCGATCCTGCGGCAGAAGATGGATTTCATCCTGGTCGATGCCGCCGACCGGCTGGGGATCGAGGTCGGCGACGCCCGCCGCACCGAACTCCGCAAGGTGGCCTACAAGCTGGGGACCGCTCTGCCCGAGGAGTTCCTGGGGCTGGCGGCGCTGCTGAGGTGGGTCGAGGCCGGGGGGCCCTGGCCGAAGATCACCAGTGAGCATCCGGCCTATTTCTACACGCTGCGCGGCAAGGGGCCGGACCGGGACCTGGTGAACATGCTTCTGTCGGAGCTCTCGCCGATGGACGTGCGGCAGATGTTCATCGTCCACAAGGAGCTGTTCTACGCCCAGTATGCCACCTGGTCCGAGGCCAAGAAGACCTATGTGGCGGATTTCCTGGCGCGGGAGTATCAGGTGGACCGCGAGGGCGCGCGCACCGCGCTGTTCGGGCCGGAGCCGAGCATGGACGAATTGCACCGCCCGCAGATGGCCGAGGGGCCGAGGCCGGTGCGGCCGCCTGTGGTGGGGCCCTGGGGAACGGGGAGACGGTAGATGGGTTGGCTGCGCCTTGCGTTCTTCATGTATGTCGGGCTGACGATCGCCTATTTCCTGGCCTCGATCTACTCGCGCAGTGTGCGGCGCGAGAAACTGGAGAAGGAATGGGACACCGACCCGGCGCGCGAGGGGCTGACCGAGCAGGAACGCCGCGCCTTCATCGAGGCAGGGATGGTGCATTACGACAAGGGGCTGAAACGGCGCCTGTTGTGGCTTATCTATATTGTCCCGACGATCGGCTTCCTGGCCACGATCTATGTCATCAACTGGACCTGAAAGGACGCGCGCATGTGGACCAAGATCAAATGGGGCATCCGCATCCTTCTGGTGCTGATCGTCGGACTGTTCCTGCACTACACCCTGCCGCAGCGCGATGTGGTGCAGATCATCAACACCTACAACCGGATCACCCAGATCGGCGGCAACTGGATGTTCTATTCCATCGAGGACACCGGGACGGGGGCCGAGACGGCGACCACCTCGCGTGACATCCGCTATATCGATGCGGTCTTCGACGGCGGCAAGACGATGACCTACCGCAACGAGGACACGGGCTGGTTCTGGCCACCCTATTTCAAGTGGAATTCCAGCACCTTGCAGGCCGAGGCCACCAATGCCGCGCGCACGCCCGGGCAATGGGTGGCCGTCACGCATTACGGCTGGCGGCTGCCGATCTTCTCGATCTTCCCCAACGCCGTGTCGATCAGGCCGGTCGAGGGGCCGGACGTGACGCTGATCCCCTGGGTGAACATCATCATTCTGAGTACGCTGGCTTTCATCGCCTTCATGATCCGCAAGATGTGGTTGCAGTTCCGCGAAAGGATGGTCGATCCGGCCCTAGCCGAGGTGGGCGCGACCGTCGATGCCGCAGGTCAGCGGGTCGAAGCGGCGCGGAAGGAGGCGCGGGGCTTCTTCGGTCGGATCGGGGCCTGGCTGGGGACGTGGCGGGCGAAGAAGTGACCCCGCCCCGGATTTGATCCGGGGAACCGTGGGTTGCGGGAGGCCCCGGATCAAGTCCGGGGCGGGTATTCCTAGCTGCGCAGCGTGCCGCCGGTGGCCTTGGTCACCTTCTCGATGATCTTGGCCGACACGGCCTCGATCTCGGCCTCGGTGAGCGTCTTGTCCTGCGGTTGCAGGCGGACGGTCAGGGCGATGGACTTCTTGCCCGCGCCCATCTGCGCCTCGGCCTTTTCACCGGTGAACTGGTCGAAGACGCGGACCGACTCGATCAGCGCCTTGTCGGCCCCCTGCGCGGCGTTGACCGCGGTCAGCGCCTCAACCTTGGCATCGACCACGAAGGCGAAGTCGCGTTCCACCGCCTGCAGGTCGCTGATGGCGAGCGCCGGGCGCGTCGGCGTCTTGACCTTCGGCGCGGGGATGTTGGCGATCAGGATGGTAAAGGCCACGGCGGGGCCTTTCACGTCCATGGCCCGAAGCACGCGCGGGTGCACCTCGCCGAAGGTGGCCAGCGTGTTCGGGCCAAGGCCGATCACGCCCGAGCGGCCGGGATGCCACCAGTCCGCGACCTTGCGGGTGATCTGGACGCGCGACGGTGCGCCGAGGGCAGAGAGGACCGCCTCGGCATCGGCCTTGGCGTCGAAGACATCGACCATCCGGCGCGACCCGTGCGGATCGCGCGGGGCGGCGGCGCCGACCAGAAGGCCGGCGGCTTGCAGGTGCTGGTCACCGGGTTCGCCGCCGTGGAAGGCAGGGCCGATCTCGAACAGCGCGAGGTCCATGAAGCCGCGCGCCTGGTTGCGGGCGGCGGCGGACAGAAGGCCAGGCAGCAGGTCGGGGCGAAGGTGAGTCATCTCGGAGGAGATGGGGTTCTCGACGCGGACGTCCTCGGTCCCGCCGCCGAACAGGGCGGCGGACCTGGCGTCGATGAAGCTGTAGGTCACACATTCGTTGTAGCCCAGGGCCGCGATGGTGCGGCGGGCGGTGCGTTCGCGGACCTGCAGCGGCGTCAGGATCGGGCGCGGCACGCCGGGCTGGGTGCGGACCATCGGCGCGCCTTGCAGTTTCGTCAGGCTGGCGATGCGGGCGACCTCCTCGACCAGATCGGCCTCGCCCTGGATGTCGGGGCGCCAGCTGGGCGGGCTGGCCATGTCGCCGTCCAGCGTGAAGCCCAGCGCCTGAAGCGTGGCGCGCTGGTTGGCCTCCGGGATCTCCATTCCCACAAGGCTGACGACGCGGGCGGGGTTCAGGCGGTAGCTGCGGGTCGTGTTGATGGGCGCGCCGTCCTGCACGACAGTCCCGGCCTCGCCGCCGCAGAGATCGAGGATCATCTGCGTCGCAAGTTCCAGGCCCGGGAGCGTGAAGGCCGGGTCCACCCCGCGCTCGAACCGGTAGCGCGCGTCGGAGTTGATCTTCAGCGCGCGCCCCGTGGCGGCAATGGTGATCGGGTCCCAGAAGGCGGATTCAAGGAAGACATCCGTGGTGTCCGGTGTGCAGCCCGAGGCCTCGCCGCCCATGATCCCGGCCAGCGATTCCGGCCCCTGGTCATCGGCGATGACCATGTGGCCCGCGGCAAAGGTGTAGGTCTTGCCGTCGAGCGCGAGCAGCGTCTCGCCCTCCTTCGCGGGGCGGATCACCAGGTCGCCCTTGATTTTCGCAGCGTCGAAGACGTGCAGCGGGCGGTTCAGGCCGAAGGTGAAGTAGTTGGTGATGTCCACCAGCGCCGAGATGGGCCTGAGGCCGATGGCCTTGAGGCGGGCCTGCATCCAGTCGGGCGAGGGGCCGTTCTTCACACCGCGGATCAGGCGGCCGGCGAAATGCGGGCAGCCCTTCGCCTTCAGGGCAGGGTCGATGCGGACCCCGATCGGTGTCGGGAAGCTGACCTTGACCGAAGTCACGGTGACGGGTTTCAACGTGCCGAGCCCGCGAGCCGCGAGGTCGCGGGCGATGCCGTGCACACCCAGCGCATCCGGGCGGTTGGGGGTGACCTTGATCTCGATCACCGGGTCGTTCATCCCGCGATAGTCGATGAAGCGCGCACCGAGGGGCGCATCGGCGGGCAATTCGATGATGCCGTCGTGGTTGTCCGACAACATCAGTTCGCGTTCCGAGCAGAGCATCCCGTTGGAGTCCACCCCCCGGATCACTCCGGGCTTGAGATCGACGCCGGTGCCGGGGACATGGGTGCCCGGCGGCGCGAACACCCCGATCAGGCCGGTCTTCGCGTTCGGCGCGCCGCAGACGACCTGGACTTCTTCCGAGCGGCCGCCGGGG
>JBKBVC010000086.1:0-7210 GCA_046289805.1 Tabrizicola sp. | reverse complement strand
GGTTGTTCCAGGAGGATTTCGGATGGACGCCGATCTCGGCCCCGCAGCCGACGGCGGCCATCGGCGGGGCCTTGGTGAAGACCTCGGCATCCGGGCCGATACCCACCTCCAGGTACTGCGACCACATGCCCGCGGCCTGTAGCTTCGCCTTTACCGCCGCCGCGGCCTCGGACCCCGGCTGCACCCCGCGCAAGCTGCCGCCCAGGATACCGGCCAGTTCGTTCCGGATCGCCTCGGCCCGTGCCGGGTCGCCCTTGGCGCGTTCCTCGATCACGCGCTCGATCATCGACCCCGCGAAGGTCACCCCCGCCGCCTTGATCGCCTGCAGGTCGCAGGGCGCCAGAAGCCGCCCATGCCGCCCGGTCCCGTCGCCCAGGTTCAGGAAGGCATCCAGCGGGCCGAGATGCGGATGCTCCACCGCCAGCACCTCGGCCAGATCGTCGCGCTCCAGCAGGCCCGACAGGGTGGGCGAGAGCCCGGTCAGGTCGTAAAGCTCGCCCTCGCGGCACAGGACAGGGCAGGGCCCGCCCGCCGCTTCGGACCAGACCCGGCCGATCAGCAGGGCCTCGGGATCTTCAGGCAGGATGTCGGCGGCGGAAAGGTGTAGCGGCATGGTCTCTCCCTGTCATCCGGTTTCGCGGTCGCTCCGACCATGGATCAGAGCATGGCGATGATGACCACGCCATAGATGATCTGCCGCAGCGCCTCGGGCATCTGCATTATGGACAGGACAGAGTTCGGAAGCACGATCAGGATCACCCCGATCAGCGTGCCCACATAGCGTCCGGACCCGCCCAGCACGTTCGTTTCGCGCAGGACCACGGCGGCGATGGCGGGCAGGAGGTGGGCATTCCCCATCCCCTGATAGGCCCTCGCGGAATAGCCGGTCGGCAGCACCCCGTCATCACCGCGCCGACCGACAGGTCGAGACCCCGCATCAGCACCGGCACGGTCTGGGCCAGGGCGACGCAGGCGATGGCCACGGCCTCGTTTGCGTTCTGCACGAAGACCGCGCTGGAATGTCCGCGCGAGTGCGGAAGATTGTAGGTGACGAACAGCGCCGCGAACAGCGCCAGCGCCCCGGCGAGGGCCCGGCTCTGCGCGATCAGTCGGCCCGGCAGGTCATTGACCGTCTGCACATCCTCGGCCGTCAGGGCCGAGGTCGCCTCGTCGAGGACAAGCACCTGGGGACCGCGCCCCGGCGCCTTGGCGATGTCCACCATCTGCCGGCGCGACAGCGACAGGTCGCGGACCATCATGCGCGGGTCAATGTCCTCGCAGCGCACCTTGGCCAGCAGCTCTTCGGCTCGCCGCATCTGCGCCTTGCGGTCGATCAGCCCCCTCCGGCGCGGCGACACGGTTGTCGTCAGCCACCGAAAGGTCGGGGATCAACGACAGTTCCTGGAACATGCGGACCACGCCTTGCGCCGTCGCCGCCGAGGGCGAGACAAAGCGGACCGGCTGCCCGTCAAGCCGCATCTCGCCCGCATCGGGCTGCACCACGCCCGCGATGAACTTGATCAGGGTCGATTTCCCGGCACCGTTCTCGCCCAGGATCGCATGGACCGACCCGCGATGCGCGGCGAAGTCCAGCCCTCCGGGGCGCGGATGCCGGCACAGGACTTGCTGATCCCTCTCAGCGCAATGATCGGCGCGACGTTCATGGCGGAACCCGGCGAAACGGGGCGGCCCCCCGCACAGAGCATGAGGGGCCGCCCGCACCTTCGGTTCACGCAACTCTCGTCCCCGGCCGCGAAGATCTGGATGACCGATCCGGTCCCGATCAGCTCGCGGAAGCCCTGGATGTCGTCGAAGGTCTGGCGCGAGATTTCCGTCACGTTGAACGAGAACAGGTCGAAGGCCCGGTTCATCCGCTGATCGACGATGGTCGCGTCGGCCTTCGGCCGGACCTCCACCACCCCGAAGGCCTTCAGCATGCGCATCGCCTCGCGCTCCGTGCTGCGGCTGGAGGCAAAGCGTTCGCACAACTCGCACTCGGTCGGCAGCCGGTCGCCGACCTTCAGTCCAACCTCGACGATCAACTTCCGGATCTGCGCCAGCACCGCATCAACCGCGGTCCCGCTGGCCCGGGCAGTTTCGTCGAAGTCACCGGGGAAGGGGGTTCGCGATCCGAGATCATGGACCGGCTCGTCTGTTGGTCCAGATACCATGACCTTGGGCGCATCTGGTCAATGATATCAATCCTTTGGGTCAGACAGTGGCATCTGGCGGGACAAATGCGCGGTGCGCGGGCCAGCGACATCTGCGGATAGGGTCAAGTGCCCGGAGCTCCCGTCACCAGCTTCCGCGCTCTGCCGGCCATGCGACCAGAGCGACCACCTCTCGCAGTCAGGGGCCAAGGCGCCGCTTGCCAGCCGGACGGGCATCCGCGGAAGTCGGCCCGTGTCAGGGCCGGGCTGCCGGGAGGCCCCAGCGGGTCTCTGCGTGCCGACCACCCGGCCGCACGAGACTGCCGATCGACGGCATGCCGGAAGCTCCGGCGCCGCCCGGGCTGCGCCGGCAGGGTGGGGAGAGGAGGAGAGGGCCGCCTAGAGCCGCACGGCCTGGGCGACGCGGCGCAACTGCATGCGCGCCAGGGCAGGATTGGCCTCTTCCCGGTCAAGGGTCGCACAGACATACACATGCGGCGACTTGTCGAGAGGGCGCACCAGGTGCAGCTTGTCGATGCGCGTGATCTGCATGTCCTCGACCGCGTCGCCGGGGTCAATCGCCTGAAGTGCCTCCAGGTTGGCCCGGGCAACCGCCACAAGGGCAAGTGCCACCGCGTCCGACTCTGCGGTCCCGGCTTCGCTGGTCATCACCGATCCCGTCAGCCCGTCGATCAGCCAGCCGCCACGGAAGCCGCTGATCCGGCGCAGACCGGACAGATCGACGGCGGCGACCCGCGTCGTCGGGCGCCGCGGCCGCAACGGGATCGGCGCGCGCAGCGGGATGGGGTCAGCGGCAACCAGAGCTTTCGGGGCCGTCGCCACCGCAGAGCTCGCGGGGGCCTGCGCGGCCTCCCCACCGTTTGCAGGCACCACCCGGCGCACCAGCACCACCTTGCGGTCGGTCCTCGTTTCGGGCTGGGGCAGGGCCTTCAGCCAGTCGGCGGCAGACTGGAACCGCGCCGCCGGCATCACTGCCATTGCCTTGTCGATTGTCTCAAGGAAACCGGCCGGATAACCCGCGAAATTGCCGGCCAGCGGCTTGCACGGATCGCCCCGCTTTTCTGCCAGCGCCGACAGTCTCGTCTGACAGTTCACCGGGGCTGCACCGGAAACGGCGTGATAAAGCGATGCGGCCAGCGCGTAGATGTCGCTCCACGGCCCGCTGTTGCCGCCCGCAGAATAAAGCTCATGCGGCGAATAGCCGTCCTTCACCACGCTCAGGCCCGAGTATTTCGGCGCCATGCCGGCTGCGGTGTGCCGCGATGCGCCGAAGTCGATCAACACCGGCTCTCCGGCCGGGGTCACGAAGATGTTGTCCGGCGCGATGTCGCAATGCAGCATCTGGTTGTCGTGGATGTAGGCCACGGCCGCGACCAGCCTTGCGGCCAGCCGCACGATCGTTGCCGGCGTCAGGTCGGCGCGCCTTTCCTCGATGATCTGCAGAAGGTCATGGCCCCGGATGTAATCCAGCACCATGTAGGCGGTGTCGTTCTCCTCGAAGACCTGATGCACCCCGACGATGTTGGGGTGACGCAGCCGGGCCAGGCTTTGCGCCTCATGCAGGAAGCTGCGCACCAGCTTCGTCAGATGCTCGCGCGAGCCCATCGACCGCGCCCGGACGCGGGTCTGCGCCCGGCGGCAGAAGGTCGAAGAGAAGCATTCCTTCACCACCACTTCGCGGCCCAGGCTGTCCTGCGCCAGATAGGTGATCCCGAACCCGCCCGAGTTGATGAAGCGGGTGATCCGGTAGGCGCCATGAAACAAGGTCGTTCCGGGCAGAAGCTCGTCGCCCAGATCGGTCCGCGCAAGAAGGTCGGAAGTATCGAGTGCCATGATGCGAAACCAAGCCCTTCCCCAAAGGATGTTTCGGGCGATGCCGGTCTGGAAAGCGACTCCCGGCGAGACGTCCGCCTTACCTACAACCATAAGTTGTGGTCCGATTCGGGCGGGATTGAGGCTGATTTGCGGCGAAAGCGCCGCAATCCTTAAGATCCCGGCCAAAGCAGCCGGGGCCCTTGGCACGACGAACAGGGCGGTTCCTACCGCTCCTCCACCAGGATCTCGCGCTTGCCCACATGGTTCGCGCGGGTGACGACGCCCTGTTCCTCCATCTGCTCGACCAGACGCGCGGCCTTGTTGTAGCCGATGCCCAGTTTCCGCTGGATGTAGCTGGTCGAGCACTTCCGGTCCCGCGCCACGATGGCGACGGCCTGGTCGTACAGCGTATCGTCCGAGGTCTCGCCCGAGCCGAGGCCCAGCACCATGTCGATCTCGCTGGCAACCTCGTCCTCCGGCCCCTCGACCACGCCCGACATGTAGACCGGCGGACCGAAGCTCTTGAGGTGATTGACGATCTCTTCCACTTCCTCGTCCGACACGAAAGGCCCGTGAATCCGGGTGATCTTCGCCCCGTTGCCCATGTAAAGCATGTCGCCCGCACCCAAGAGCTGCTCGGCGCCCTGTTCGCCCAGGATGGTGCGGCTGTCGATCTTCGAGGTGACCTGGAAGGAGATCCGCGTCGGGAAGTTCGCCTTGATCGTGCCGGTGATGACATCGACCGAGGGCCGCTGAGTCGCCATGATGAGGTGGATGCCCGACGCCCGCGCCATCTGTGCCAGGCGCTGGATGCAGGCCTCGATCTCTTTCCCTGCGACCATCATCAGGTCGGCCATCTCGTCCACGATGACGACGATGTAGGGGAAGGGTTGCGGCGCGAATTCCTCGGTCTCGAACACCGGATCGCCGGTTTCCTCGTCAAAGCCCGTCTGGATCGTGCGCTTGAACATCTCGCCCTTGGCCAGCGCCTCGCGGACGCGGCCGTTGTAGCCCTCGATGTTGCGCACGCCCATCTTGGACATCTTGCGATAGCGTTCCTCCATCTCGCCCACGACCCATTTCAGGGCGACGACCGCCTTCTTCGGGTCTGTCACGACGGGAGAGAGGAGATGCGGGATGCCGTCATAGACCGACAGTTCCAGCATCTTCGGGTCGATCATGATCAGCCGGCATTCCTCGGGCGTCAGCTTGTAGAGAAGGCTCAGGATCATCGTGTTGATCGCGACCGATTTCCCCGACCCCGTGGTCCCCGCGATCAGCAGGTGAGGCATCTTGGCGAGGTTCGCCACCACCGGCTCGCCGCCGATGTCCTTGCCCAGCGCCAGCGGCAGCCGCATCTGGCTGTCGCCGAAGTCGCGCGAGGACAGGATCTCCCGCAGCACGACCTTTTCGCGGTGGGCGTTGGGCAGTTCGATGCCGATGACCGACCGTCCCGGCACCGTGGACACGCGCGCCGACAGGGCCGACATCGACCGCGCGATGTCGTCGGCCAGACCGATCACGCGGCTCGCCTTCAGGCCCGGCGCCGGTTCCAGCTCGTACATGGTGACGACCGGGCCGGGGCGGACGGCGACGATCTCGCCCTTGACGCCATAGTCGTCCAGCACCGATTCCAGCATCCGCGCGTTTTCCTCCAGCGCCTCGTCCGACAGCTGGCTGCGCTGGATCGTCACCGGAGCCGCCAACAGGCTCAGCGGCGGCAGCTCATAGGCGGCGGCCGCATCGTCGAACCGCAGCGCGGGCTGACTTTCCGCCATCGCCTGCCGCGAGGGCGCGGGCTTCTTCACCGCATGCTGCACCACGGCCTTGCGGTCATGCGCCGGGGCCATGTAGCGGGACTGCGGCAGTTCCGGCTCAAGCGCCTCCAGATCCGCGTCGTCCCGGTCGTCCCAGCCGGCATCCTCGGCAAGAACGCTGGCCTGCGGGTCTTCCTGCGGGGCGGCCTCCGGCTGCCAGCCGCGCTCGGGCGCGGTGACCGGCGGGACGGCGCGGGGCAGGGGCCGCGTGTCGGCCATCAGTACCGCCGGCCCCTTCGGCCGCACCACGGGCGGCTCGACCCGGGCGGCGGTCGGCAGCGGCGGCGGCGCCACCGGGAAATCGGGCGTGCGCAGCACGCGGTTGCGGATCACGTCCGAAATCCGCGCCCTTATCCGGTCCTCGCTGGGCATCGAGGGCTCCCAGGACGGCGCGTATTCGATCAGTTCCGGCTCGGGGTCAGGCTGGTGCTTGCGGCGCAGGCGGTCCAGCAGACCAGGCTTCTCCTTCGCGGGCGCCATTTCCGTCTCGGGCGCCGGATGCCGGGCCTCGCCCCGCAGCGCGGCCGGCATCGCCCGGCCTTGGCTTGCCCGCAGCGGCTCGGGCGTCATCGTGGCCGCCGCTCCTCCCGTTACCGGCGGCACCACCCGGCGCGAGACCGGGGCGTCGCGGCCCATGGCGACAGGCGGCTCGAAGCTCCGGGCTGCCGTCCCATGCGCCGATCGCGCCCGGGCCCGCTCCTGCAAGGCAACCGCTCCGGTCAGGGCCCCGCGCGCCCCCGCGCCAAGCGCCTGCCGCAACGCGGAGTAGCCCAGGATCGACCCAAGCAGCAGAAAGCGACGGATCGCGCGCAGTTCCTCCATGTCGAAGCCGGTCACGAACAGCATCATTGCGACCAGACCGGCAAAGGTCATCAGCGACAGAAGCTTCAGCCCAAAGCCCGCCGTCCCCGGAATGATCCCCAGAAGCGACCCCGTCACCGTGTCGCCGAACAACCCGCCCAGGCCAAAGGTATGGGTCCAGTCGCCGCCTGGCACCAGCGTCGCGCAATGCACCGCCGCGAAGGCCACCGCAATGACCGCAAAGACCACCCGGCCGATCGCCCGCTCCCCGCCCCGGTGGATCATGAACCGCACGCCCCAGGCCGCGAAGATCAGCGGGATCGTCCAGGCGCCCTTGCCGATCAGGATGATCAGCGTCGAGGCCAGCGCCGCGCCGAACCGCCCGAAGATGTTCTGCGCCGGCTCGTCGGTGGCGACCATCCATCCGGGATCCTCGGGCGAATAGCTCCACAGCATCAGCGTGAACCCCAGCGCGACCAACAGCAGAACCAGCCCCAGAAGCTCGCGCCCCCGGCGTTCCAGCATTGCCTGCGTGCCCTGGTCCAGAAGCGGATCGCGCTGCCGTGCCTGATACGAAGCCATTCGTCCCTCACTCACCCATAGATG
>JBKBVC010000085.1:0-7221 GCA_046289805.1 Tabrizicola sp. | reverse complement strand
CCAGGACCGCCGCGCGCAGCCAGCCGACACGTGCGACGTAATGCTCTTCCCGGTGATTGCGTTCCATGGCGCCTCTCCTCTGACTTCAGCCAGAAAGGACGGCAAAAGGCCGCCGGGTCAATGACATAGGCCAGGAAAACGCAAGCGCGGGCTTACCAGGACCAAAAAATCAAAAGGCCGCGCCCCGGAAGGCACGGCCCCTGAAACGACAGATCGGCAGATCCTACTTGATCTTGCCTTCCTTGTACTCGACATGCTCCCGCTTTACGGGATCATACTTCCTGACGACCATCTTCTCGGTCATCGTCTTGGCGTTCTTCTTGGTCACGTAGAAGTGCCCAGTGCCCGCGGTCGAGTTCAGGCGGATCTTGATGGTGGCGGGCTTCGCCATGGTCGCTACTCCTGCATCGGGGAATCCTGATCCCCCGGTGAAATCCTTGAAGCCCGCCTTTTAGCCAAGCGGACGGCAGAGTCAACCGGTATCGGCGCGCTTATTGCCACATCGCGGCGCGCAGTTCCCAGGGCGTGACCTTCCCATCGCCGTCGCTGTCGGCGGCATCGTATTGCGCCTTCTCGGCGGCCAGGAATTCCGCTGCCGTGACCTTGCCGTCGCCGTCCGCGTCCTTCGCGGCAAAGCGGGCAGCATGGCGCTCCGGCATCGCCTGCGACATGGCCCGGGGGTTCATCATCCCCATCCGGCCCGCACCCATCTCGTCCGGCATCAGCGCGCCGTCACCGTCGGCATCCATCGCGGCGAACATCGCCTCGGCATGGGCCGAAGCCTCTTCGGCCGAGACATCGCCGCTCTGATCGGTGTCGATGGCCGCCATCATGCCGCCGCCCGGCCCCATCCCAAAGCCCGGCTCCATCCCAAAGCCCGGCCCCATTCCACCCGGTCCCATGCCAAAGCCCGGAGCCTGACCATAGCCGGGACCACCGGCCCAGCCCCGCCCCATGCCCGGCCCCATTCCGGGACCCATGCCCGACCCCATGCCCTGCCCCGGCATCTGCCCGTATCCGGGACCCTGCCCATATCCCGGACCGCCGCCCCAGCCCTGACCCATGTTCCAGCCGGGACCATTGCCCCACCAGCCCCATCCGGGCTGGCCCTGCGCCAACGCCGGCACGGCGCCAGACAGTCCCAATACGGCAACCACTGCAAGAGTCCTGAACATCGCGCGCTCTCCTGTCTCTGGCGTCGGATCGACGCCGCGCGGTCAGACAACAACGCTCATGCGCCACCCGCGTTGACGCAGGTCAAGCACACGGCATCGTGACTGCCCCCTGACCGGAGAGGAAGGCAGAACTGCGCGGAGAGCCTGTAAGCCGGATTCTGTCCGGGGCCACACCTTGCGGCGGTTCCCCTGGATGACCATTCCTCTGCCGACCGTGTCGCCACGGCGGTCAAGCTGCCAACCCGGGCCTCTCGGGCGTTGGCATCCCTGCGGGCGGTATCCCGGACCAAGATCCGGGACCAGCCCCCGCGCGAGGCCCCTATTTGGCATTGCTCCGGGTGGGGCTTGCCGTGCCGGTCCGGTTGCCCGTCCCGCGGTGGGCTCTTGCCCCACCGTTTCACCATCGCCCTGCATGCAGGGCAGTCTGTTCTCTGTGGCGCTGTCCCTGGGGTTGCCCCCGCCGGGCGTTACCCGGCACCCTTGCCAACGGGAGTCCGGACTTTCCTCGATCCCGGACAGGATCCGGGACCGCGGCCATCCAGCCCTCCGCGCGCGGCTCAGTTAGGCGCTGACCGCCGCCCCGTCAACCGCTATCCGCCTCAGACCGGCCGCAAGCGCGCGATCCTGCGCGTCCAGGGGACCCGTCGCCCAGGGCCGAAAGCGCAGCCGGAAGGCGGCGAGCAAGACGTCCGGCGCTGCCTCCGGGTAGCCGAAGGCGCGCAGGTCGGCCAGAAATCCCGCCATGTCCGGGCCAGTGTCCCCCGCTTCCCGAGCGGGGGAAGGAGGGGGTGGGGGGGTATCCGGCGCCGGGGGCTCGGGCCAGACCGACAGCCCCTGCAATGCCAGCCGCCGCCAGTCGAACCGCGGCCCGGGGTCGCCCTTGCGCTCTGGCGCCATGTCGCTGTGACCGATCACCGCCTCCGGTCCCAGACCGTGGCGCGCCAGAACCTCGGTCAGCAGCCGCTCCAGAGCCTGCATCTGCGGCTCGGCGAAGGGCCGGTTTCCGGGATTGGCCAGTTCGATCCCGATCGATCGCGAGTTCACGTCCCCCTCGCCCGCCCAGGCCCCCGCCCCGGCATGCCAGGCGCGAAGGGCCTCGTCCACCAGCGCGTGCAGCGTGCCGTCCTCGTCGATCAGGTAATGCGCCGAGAGCTCGGCCGCAGGGTCGCACAGCCGCTCCAGCGCCTCGGCACAATTGGCCATGGCGGTGTAATGCAACACCACCAGCTCGACCCGCCTGCCCCGCCGGTCTCCGAAATTCGGCGACGGCCGCGTCAGGTTCACTGCAAGGCAGTGCGGAACGGGCGCGGATCCCAGGCGCAGGCAAAGCCGTCCCCATCGGGATCGACGCCCAGCCGGTCGCGCTCCGGCCCGCCCTTGGCCAGGAAATCCTGCTGCGCTTTGTCGGACGAGGGATACCTTGCGCAGGCCGCGTTGACATCGCGCACCCCGAGGCCCGATCGCCTGTACATCTGCACGCCCGGCGCATGCTTGGTCGCCAGCGCGAATTCCACGATGTTCGGGCCGATGTCGCCCGGACGGGTCGGCAGGTCCTTCGGCTGCACCACGACGTATTCGGCACGGTTCCGCGCGATTCGCTCGGCATCGCTTTCGATGGTCTCCCGCGCCGCGACTGCGCTGAAATCCTGCTCGTCCGAGATGCCGGTGTGGCTGGCAACTTCGCCCGACTCCACCTTGATCCCGGCCGGCGGTCCGCCGCGCGGGCGGGACGAGCTGTCGGGCAGAGGCGGCGCCACGGCCGAGGCCACCGGCGCCGGGGCAACCGGCGTCACCGGGGCGATCCCCTGTGCGCGGTCGATCGCTGCGGCGGCGGCGGCCGGGTCGAAGGCTCCGCCCGGCGGCGGCACGGTAACCGGGGCGCCGACCGGCCCCGGGGCGGCGCCGCGGACATAGCTGTTGTAATCTTGGAATCCGACACCGGACCCGGTATCGGTCGTCGCAGGGGTGCAAGCGGCCAGCATCAGCGCAGCAAGGGTGACGCCGCCGGCAGGAAGAAAGGTTCGGCTCATTACTGCCTCGATGGGTGCATTTCGGCGCCCATTACCACCATTTCTCGGCTTTGGCCACAAAGCCCGCCTGCGATTCCAACACATGTGCGTAATTCAGCAACTGCGCTTCCTCCCAGGGCCGGCCGATCAGTTGCAGGCCAAGCGGCAGCCCCTGCGTGTCCAGACCGACCGGCACCGCCACGCCCGGCAGGCCCGCCAGGTTCACCGTGACGGTAAAGACGTCGTTCAGATACATCTGCACCGGGTCGGCATCCGCCATCTCGCCCAGACCGAAGGCCGCACTTGGCGTGGCCGGGGTCAGGATCGCATCGACGCCCTCCGCGAACACCGTCTCGAAGTCGCGCTTGATCAGGGCGCGGACCTTGCGCGCACGGTTGTAATAGGCGTCGTAGAACCCCGCCGACAGCACGTAGGTCCCGACCATGATCCGCCGCTGCACTTCCGGCCCGAAACCTTCGGCGCGGGTCTTCTCATACATCTCGGTCACGCCGTCGCCCGCCGCCAGCTTTGCCCGGTGGCCATAGCGCACCCCGTCATAGCGGGCGAGGTTCGACGACGCCTCGGCCGGGGCGATCACGTAATAGGCCGGCAGGGCGTATTTCGTGTGCGGCAGGCTGATGTCGCGCACCTCGGCACCCGCGTCCCGCATCATCTCGATGCCGCGCGCCCAGAGCGCCTCGATCTCGGCCGGCATCCCGTCCATCCGGTATTCCTTCGGAATGCCGATGACCTTGCCGCGGATGTCGCCGGTCAGCGCCGCCTCGAAATCCGGCACCGGAATGTCGGCGCTGGTCGAATCCTTCGGGTCATGCCCCGCCATTGCCTGCAACATGATCGCCGCATCGCGCACCGACTTGGTCATCGGCCCCGCCTGATCCAGGCTCGACGCAAAGGCTACGATCCCCCAGCGGCTGACCCGGCCATAGGTCGGCTTGATCCCGACGATCCCGGTGAAGGCCGCCGGCTGCCGGATCGACCCGCCCGTATCGGTCCCCGTGGCGCCCAGACACAGGTCCGCCGCCACCGCCGCAGCCGAGCCGCCCGAGGACCCGCCCGGCGTCAGCAGCCTGTCATCCACTTTCCACGGGTTCACCGCATTGCCGTAGCAACTCGTCTCGTTGCTGGATCCCATGGCGAATTCGTCCATGTTCAGCTTGCCCAGCATCACCGCGCCGGCATCGAACAGCTTCGCCGTGACCGTGGATTCATATTCGGGCCGGAACCCCTTCAGGATGTTCGACGCCGCCTGGCTCGGCACGCCCCTGGTGCAGAACAGATCCTTGATCCCCAGCGGAATCCCGCACATCGAGGGCGCATCGCCCCGCTTCAGCCGCGCATCCGCCGCCCGCGCCTGCTCCAGCGCGATCTCGGGCGTCTTGTGCACGAAGGCGTTCAGCGCGTCGCCTGCGTCGATCGCCGTCAGGCAGGCCATGGTCAGATCGACCGCCGAGATCTCACCCTTGCGCAGCGCATCCCGCGCCGCCGCGATGGTCCAGGTATTTGCAGCTGTCTCGCTCGCGCTCATTCCACCACCTTCGGCACGGCAAAGAACCCCTCGCGCGCGTCGGGCGCGTTCTTCAGCACCTGCTCCTGGATGT
Source organism: Tabrizicola sp. (assembly GCA_046289805.1). Taxonomy (GTDB): domain Bacteria; phylum Pseudomonadota; class Alphaproteobacteria; order Rhodobacterales; family Rhodobacteraceae; genus Tabrizicola. Next base: position 2,418 of record JBKBVC010000085.1, on the reverse strand, counting down.
TGCCATCCGTCACCACGTCCGGCCGCCGCTTCAGCCGCATCGGCGTCACGCTGACCATGGGTTCGACCCCGGTCACGTCCACCTCGTTCAGCTGCTCCATGAAGCCCAGGATGCCGGACAGCTTCTCCGCCAGCGCGGGCAGGTTCGCTTCCTCAACCCGGATGCGCGCCAGCTTGGCCACCTTGCGCGCGGTGTCGATGTCAATGGCCATGGGGCCCCTCCAACGGTTTGGCCCCGTTTAGCCGGGGGGCAGGCCCTTCGCAAGCATGTGCCGCCGGTAGACCTCGATCATCCAGCCGAGCATCAGCCCGTTCAGGATGTGCCACAGGAAATGCGTGCCCAGGGGCAAGGCTTCGCAGACCTGCCCGTCCAGCGTGCGGAAGGTCAGGCTGACGATCAGGATCGCCGCCCCCAGCGCCATGCCCCGCGCCGTGGCGGGCGCGTGGCGCCAAACCGCCGCCGCATAGGCCAGGATCAGTACCGGGATCGGGGCATAGCCGGCGGATGAGCCAAGGGACGGCATCAGGCTCGAGAAGACCGGGACCATGAGCGCGGCATAGGGGAAGAAGGCCACCACCGCCCCCGCCGCCCACCAGGGCCCGAAGGCCAGCAGATCCCTTGTCGCGGCAAAGATGTAGACCAGGATGAAAACCAGGATCGGCCCCACGTCCAGCGCCGCCGTCAGCCCGTTGGCATGGGTGTGGAACAGCCAGGACCCCAGGCCGATCGCCGCAAGGCCCGCGCTCATCGCCCGGCCAGGCGGCAGCCCCGCCGTCCGCCGCCACATCACCCAGGCCGCCAGAAGGAAGGCCAGGTTCGTCAGCGCATTCACCGGTTCGGCCCAGTAGGCGGCCGAGGTCCGCTCGCAGTAGGCGTCTATGGGCTGGAACATGGTTGTCATCCGGTTGTCAGTCCTGAATGGTAACACCTTTCGGAACCACCATCAGGAGAACCCCATGCAGATCACCTGGCTCGGCCATTCCGGCTTTCGCATCGAGATCGAAGAGGCTGTCCTGCTGATCGACCCCTGGCTGACCGGCAACCCGCTCTTCCCCGCCGGGCGCGAGGACGAGGCCGTCGCCGGGGCCACGCACATCCTTCTGACCCACGCCCACGGCGATCACGCTTCGGACGCGGCGCGGCTGGCCCGCAAGCTCGGGATCAAGGTCCATTGCATCCACGAAATCTCCGAATGGATGAACGCGAACGGGCTGGCCGAAACCGTGGGCTTCGGCAAGGGCGGCACGCTGACGCTGAACGGCGCGAGGGTGACGATGGTCCACGCCGTCCACTCCGCCTCGATCGACTTCGGCGACAGGGGGCTTCTCCCCGCCGGGTCTGCCGCAGGCTTCATGATCGCAGGCGAGGGCCATACGATCTATGTCTCGGGCGATACCGACATCATGGCCGACATGGCCTGGATGGCCGAATATCACCAGCCCGACATCGGCATCCTGTCCTGCGGCGGGCATTACACGATGGACATGGACCGCGCCGCCTGGGCCGCGCGGAAGTATTTCAATTTCCGCTGGGTGATCCCCTGCCACTACAAGACCTTCCCGATCCTCGCCCAGGACGCCTCGGTCCTGAAGGCGGGCCTCCCGCCGGGGATCGAGGTGATCGAGCCCGCCGTGCTGGATCCGGTCCGGATCTGACCCCCCCCCGCGGGACGGCAAGAACGGCCTGCCCATATCGGCAACCTGACCCTGGGCCTTTCCCTGGGTCAGGCAGGATGCCGCAGTCCCTTCGCCCGCGCACGGACACCGGCAACCGTGCCCCTTGCTCCACACCGAACGGAACGGATCCGGACGGCGCCGCAACCCATCCTTTCCAGATCCCGGACGGCCGCGCCAAGGCCTTGACAACGTGGGACAATCAGGAACTGTCCACCGTGGACGCTAGTCGCGCCTGCCCGCGAAGAACTCCTTCAGCAGGGCTTCCGCCTCCCCCGCTCCGATCCCGTCATAGACCTCGGGGACGTGGTGGCACTGGGGGTGGCTGAAGACCCGTGCACCGACCATGACGCCCCCCGACTTGGGGTCTGCCGCCCCGAAATACAGCCGCCCCACCCGCGCCAGGGAAATCGCTGCGGCACACATCGGGCAGGGCTCCAGCGTGACATAGAGATCGCAGCCGACCAGCCGCTCCGCCCCGAGCACCCCGCAGGCCGCGCGGATCGCCAGCATCTCGGCATGGGCGGTCGGATCGGCCAGTTCCCGCGTCCGGTTCCCCGCCCGCGCCACCACCGCCCCGTTCCGCACCACCACCGCCCCCACCGGTACCTCGCCCCGCGCCGCCGCCGCCCGCGCCTCCTCCAGCGCCAGCCCCATGAACGACCGGAACCCTTCGCGTTGCTCTTTCATCTGTCCTCAAATATCCTCGGGGGTCCGGGGGTGGAAAACCCCCGGGGCTGGCCAC